>JBHIXQ010000032.1:0-11551 GCA_041984705.1 Leptonemataceae bacterium
CATTGGCAAAGCCCAGCTCATTCATGCGAATGGAAAGGGTTTCTAGAATGGGAGTGGAAGAATCCACAACGTAGCTGGATGGAGGCTGTAGAAGGTCCCGTACCCCCTGATACAAATCCACCAGAACGTTTTTCAGTTCTGCATTCTTTCCGGCACCCAGGGTAGTCTGGGAATAGGCCCACTGAGAATCATAGATGTTAGCGGACTCCGGGCCTGTGGCGGCTGTGTTGTAGTTTTCCAGATTAACGATGAGCTGCTTTACTGCATAGTCCGGGCTGCGATAGTTCGAGAATCCAGCACGCTGACCCAGCATATCGCCCAGTCCACCCAGCATCGCCACAAGCTTTCGCTTCAAATATCGGTCTCCGTTTAAGCTGGAATCTCCCAGAGCTTCCACCACTTTTTCCAGACCGGATCTGGCATTTACATTCTGAATCGTAGATTTATAGAGAAAATCCTCTACATCATGCAGCAAATCGATGGTGTCTGCGCTTTCCAGATCATCCGCCACTTCATTAAAATCATTTCGAAGATCGGCTTCGGTTTTATCGTTGTAAAGCTTGTTCAGTCCAGCATGACTCAGAGGAATGGCTACAGAAAGAAACGGTGCATTGCCACTGCGAATTCGCTCCATCAAGTCCAGAGACGATTCATAGGCAGTCTGGTCCTGGGTGCGCAATCGATTGATCAGAGTAGAGGCACGAAGCAGTACAGGCCGCAACGCAGAATTGGGATCCAGAGACATCTTCTCCACAGTGCGAAGCGCCCCAATGGCTGCATTGTCGTGGTAGGCCATGGATGCATCGAGCTTGATATTGAACTCTTCAGGATTGGCCTGGAGAAAAACGCTTTTGAGTGCAGGATAATCGTTTAGAAGCGTAAAGAGGGTAACATCGGGCTGCGAAAGGCCATCCTGAAATAGCGTCCCGTCCCAATCCTTGGATGTATTGGAGCAGCCCGGAAACGTCAGAGTAATGAGAAGAGCGCAAAGAGATATAGCCCGTGCCGGGAAAAGTCTCCCTGGCGCAGTCGCGCTGCGCTTGAGCGTAATAGATTCGCGATTCCGCAGGCTTGCGTTGCTGGTTCGCATGGCTCCCGGGGCTGGGGGGCAGGGGCCCATCAAGTCCCCCGTTTTATTTCCTTTCCACAAATTCATGGGCAACCGATGACATCACCCTTGTCTGAAGTCATGGCTTCCAGCCTTGCAAACAGATAGGGATTGGTTTCGTTGGATGGAATGGGAAGAGTCTCGATGCGAATGACATTTCGATCCAGATTCAGCCAGCAAGCACCTGAACCTGTTCTCAACCCATTGGCCACAGATGTAGAAAGAGGAATCTGTTTTGAAAGAGGCACTTCGTAGAGAATATTGTTGAGCAATGGTACCACCAGACTCTTGACCAGAGGATCCACCACGCGATAGATCTTTTCAGGATCCAACCCATAAGGGTTGTTGGCTGGTCCTTCCAACACCTCAACAATGTAGTACATATTGTTTGGATCGATCTGTACCTGCAATGCTGTTGTGTTGGCAAAGGCTGGATTTCCGGTGGGATTGGAAAACTCCAGCAAATCCGCAGATCCAGACGCTGTCAGACTTGTGCGAATTTTTGTAATGGTATAGGTGGTTCCGTTCCCCTTCTTACCTTTGATGATTAGCTCCATGTCGCCGAAGTCCACTGTAAGACCGGGCTTCTCTGTTCCTGCTCCTCCGGACAGAGGAGCAAATCGCAGCACTGGAGCCAGAACCGGGTTCACCTGAATGATTACATCATCGCTGGAATCGATTACGAATGGATTGTTACTTCCGTCCAGTCCCGTAATTGTATCTTTTCCTGGAGCCAGCACAGTAACGAGAGTACCAACTTTTAGTAGATCGTCCGTTAACTGTCGCAGAGGATCCGTGCCCGCATACGTATTGATCTGGTTAATGAAGGCTGCATCGATGGAAAGGCTCAGTGCACCAACCTGCCAGAGGGAAAACATGGCCTGATTCAAAGCATCGCTATGCAGGGCGAGTAAGAGCCCCGGTTTTGCAGCACTTTGAGAGAATGGATAGCTCCAGGAAGGGGCTGCAGTTCGATAAACGTTGAAGCTATTTGTGCCCAGCATGGACTGCGGAGCATCTGGATTCGCCGGAGACATGGTGGCCGTGATACCGGTACCTGCATTGGCCACCAGTCCACTGTTTCCTCCGCTGGCTTTTGGTTCCAGCCCTTGCTGGACCTTGAGCTTCATTCGAAGCTGGGTGTTGCTGAGAGGCGCGGGAAGATGGGATGGTAATGGAATGGGCAGTCCCGGTTCCTGCAAATTATCCAGAATGGCATTGATTACATTGGGAGCGATCTGCTCGATAACATCCTGTAAAATGGACTGCACAATCTGCGGCTGAATAATGGGGGTAATATTGTTTGCAATTCCGGTGGCAATGGATGCAATTAGATCGCCAATAAATCCCCAGCTAAATATGCCTGCGGTACTGGCCTTAGCATCCAGGTTGATTACATCTATATCGTTGGTCCAGGGTGACATATGGAAACGTCTGGGATCTCCCGCCACCTCATCCGGATCGTTTAAATTGAAATATGGATCGTCCGTTTGAAAGGGTGTTTTGATATTGAAGGCCATCTGACCGTTTGTATCTGTAGTAGGAATAACCCGTGCCCTGGAAATCTTTCGATTTCCAGGAGAGCCATCGTAGTCCATCACGGCCTGGGCGGTAAAAGCGATCTTATCGTTATCACCCAGAACTACAGCCAGTAGACAGAAACCGCAGACATCCGAAAGTTTGGAAACCAGGAGCAGGTCCAGGGCCACCTGATGGCCGTTGATGTCTGCTCCCAGCCCGGGTGACCCGTTATCGTAGGCTGCGAGATTGGCATCCACATTGGGAACCCCGCTACCTACCGTAGGATTAACCGTCATGGAGCGAACATAGACATCGATGGTGAAGTCAGCAGAACCCAGTCCCGTGCCATAGTTATTAATGAAAAATCCACAGTAGCCATACCCTTCTGAATAAGCTCCGGTTCCATTACCATAACTTCGAATATACTCAAAATTATGATAGGAAGAGGGGTTGTCGCCTGAGTCAATGTTTGTAGTATCAATACAGCCGGGACGCCTGGTAGTGGTAGTCCTTTCGCTGGCAAAGTCGTTGAAGGTTTTGTTGGTAACCTTGAAATCAGCATGGGCAAAACGTTCGAAGATCCTGGAAAGAACTTCCATCATGTGCGCATTGTCCAGAACTGCTGCACCGATGTCGGCCTGGATACCGGCCGGGTTGCCGGAAAAACTGCCATAGTTAAACGTTAGCTGCTTGTAATACCGACGTCCGTTCGGAAGCTCAATCTCATAGTAGTATGGGTTTCCCCCATTGGAAGGGGCCAGAGCGCCAGAAGAAAGATTGGTAGTGAATGTATCTGTGCTGCATCCTCCCGAGCAAAGGGTAATGCTATCTCCATCCAGGGTCGAAAGTTTCAGGCTCTCCACCTTTTCATGGTTACCCAGAACAGATACGAGTGTAACCGTAGGATTGGAAGACTGGGCCAGGGAAACACCTCTTCCGCCCAGAGGAATACCATTTACGGTATGCGACATGCTAAAGCTGGGCTCCGTCTGAATGGTAAAGGTTCTGGAATCCACAACCAGGGACTCTCCCTCCTCTGTCGTGGCACCGGTACCAAATAAGATCTGATACCCTTCATCTTCATCCAGCTCCTTGTAAGGATCAAAGATCACCTTTCTTGGAGATACCCAGCGAAACGTACCGCCGGCACCGGGCCCTGGAATTGGATTTCCTCCGCTATCCACCACCTGCATGGACCCTTCCACAGAAGCCAGGTCCATCCTTTCGGAAAAACTGAATTCAAGGTTCGCATAGCGATTCACGGAAGCCGGGTCGGTCATCAGAAATGCTTCCGGTCCGTCAGAGCCAAAATCACCTGGTAACGTTACTACAGGCTCAGGATCGTTGGGAACCACCGGAGTCTGTACATTGTTCGCAGACGAATCGCCGGCCACAGGAAGAATGGGAATAGATTCCCCGTCCGTGTTTTTCTTACACAGTGTCAGAAAAAGGCACGATAAAATGAGGTGCCCCAGAATAAAATAACGCATGAACTCGCTCCAAACGGGGGAGGCTGTGAATTTTCTATATTTTTGGGCCCGAACCTGATAACTGATTCAGGAATCACAGCTTATACCTGAGAATCGGACCCCGAGGGCAGCCTGTCAATAAAGTACATTACCTTTTTCAAGGGCCTTGGGCTTCCGTTTATCCGGTAATCTGCCTTACTCTACCGCTAACTGGCCGGCCAGTCAATACTTTTTCTTTCCAGAGGCCATGCATGGCCAGGATTTTTGTCGCAGCTTGAGGCCCCAGAAGCTCAGGTTGGCAGGGGTTTCCTGCAGGTATGGATCAGAGAATAGAGAGAGAGATTATTCAGCCCGTGGATTTATGCCAGAGCAATGGCAAGCTGAACCCCGAGTCTGTAGGCTTTAGCCGTCATCCATTGCAGAACTGCAAGATCCCGGGCCATTGGCCTCGAAAGAAGAGATGGAATTACTGGTGCATATTCGATTCGAAATTCCTGGTTAGCCTCACTGTTTCCAACCTGGATTACGCCGGTGTGTGCTTTGTTTACTGGCTGGAACGATCCACGGATCGATTTGAAGAATACACAGATATTGGACTGCTGGGACGGGGTGTGCAGCAAGGAGATGCGGTAGAGGATCCGGCTGCCTTTCAATCTTCGGCCATGGAACTGATTTTTCAGCAGGAGCCGGGAGCAGAAGACTGGCAGCTACAGGGCCAGGTAAGAAAGAAGGGAAAGGCGGTTGTTAAAACGGATCTCACGATTTTCAATCCGGATGCTTCGGAAAGTCTGAATGTAGTCGTTCCCTGGAATTTGTCCGAATTTCAATTCACTTCCAAGCGAATCGGCCTTCGAGCCTCTGGAACACTGGAATGCTCCGCCGGCACTCATACATTTGATCCGGAAACCAGCGTGGCCGTTCTGGATTTTGGGCGTGGAGTCTGGCCCTACAGCAGTGTATGGAACTGGGCCTGCGGAACCATGCGAAAAGGAAAGCATGATATTTCCTGGAACCTGGGAGCTGGCTGGACCGATGGAACTCCATCCACGGAAAATGGCATACTCCTGGACGGCGTTCTGTATAAGATCGGTGAAGATATACGTTTTGAATTCGATTCAACGAATTATCGCAGACCCTGGAGAATCTTTACCGAACACAGCTCCATGGTAGATTTAACCCTTACAACGGAATATGAGCGTGTGGCACGCTCCAATCTTCTGGTGGTAAACTCAGAAGTGCATCAGTTAATCGGCAAATTCTCAGGAACGATTCGCGTGGGCGGCGAAACTATCCGAATTTCTCGAGCCAGCGGATGGGCCGAGGATCATAAGGCTCGCTGGTAGGTTTTTCAGGACCCGGACATTTCACGGACTGACAGTTACTGCCGGCCCTTCGAGTTTTTCTCCGGGATATCACTGAACTCCTTTCCAAAGTCTACCAGAAATACCTTTACTCGCCCATCCAGCATGACTCTGGCAGTGCTTTGATCCAGCTGCCGGAAGTATTTGCGAACGTGGAAATGAAATCTGTCCTCCATCGTCCGATCAATCATCTGTAGGGAGCTTGCAATCAATCTTAGCGGACCAAACTTAACAAATCGTCCGGCAAAGAATAAATAGTGAGGTGCCGAAGGGTCCGGAAGCAGGGTTGCCAGATTGGCCGGAGCCGGGTTGCCTTTCAGGGAAATATTCAGCGAATTGGCCCCAAGCTCAAGGGTACCCAGCTTACCATGCACCGCCGGCGGAGGAAAAAATTTCTCCAGGCGAATTCGAATCTGATTTCCTTTCACAGTAACGCCTGAGCTTTTATCAGGCACGATCAAGGTATCCAGCTGCATCCCCACTGTTCCCATCAGTCCTTTTACAAATGGCAAACCCAGGGACGTGATCTTGAGTGCATTTACTTCAATAATGCCTGGCTCCTCCGAGACCTTCACCTGGGCCAGCATTTCAAAATCCAACCAAGTTACCAGCTCCAGCTCGCCGCGAATCCTCAGAAGCCGCTTTCCTTCGGATTCTACAGAATCAACAACCATGTTGCGGACATTGGACTCGGAATGACCAAAAACACGCTCATTCATGATTGTTTCCATCACAGAATAACTCACCGCAACGGAGGCAGATTCCATATAGATTTCCAACTGGTCTGGCGAATCAAAATCCACGAGACCATCTGTGCGTAATGACTTGAGCAATGCAGTAGCACGACTCACATCGGCGTAAATGGAATCGGTCCAGTACAACCGAATGTCCTTTAGATATAGATTGGCATAACCTGCAGGAGGCAGTTCGCCTACGGCCGATGGAGCCAGCTCGCTGTCGTCCAACTTCCCTTCCTGCTGTATCTGCTCGGACCGGGACTTCTCCAGCTTTCGCAGCGCTTCGTTGCTGGCCTGACTGCTCAGAGACTGTTGAAATAATGCGGTGCGAATGCCCAGATAGATATTCGCACCGATGGACAGAGTCAGTATACTTATGTAGATGTATCTGGGCAAACCGGACACAGCACTCTTATTCGGGATTATTTGTCCTGGCCGTCAATTCCACAACACTGCGAAACCAGGCCTCAAAACTTTCAAACTTTCTGTAGGGAGGCTCTCCTTTCAATAGCACAAAGACTCCATCGTCGGACCCGTCGGATTTGAATCCAAATTCATCGTCGTTCCACTTTGCAAAAACCGAATACCCTGGATGCTCGGGTATTTCCTTCAGTGGATGAAAATAGAAATTGGCGATCTCGTATGTGCCGGCTGTGAGGATTTCGCGAAAGGCCGGAGACAGTTTGATGCTATGGTCTTTCTCCCATTGATCGAGATCCCCGGAAGTAAATGTAGGCCGGGGATTGAATCGCCCGGCAGATTTCATCTTGTTGATAATCTCTTCAAAAGCCATGGGTCTTACAAAGGATGCGGGAAGCAGATGTCCAGCGAAAATGATTCTAGGAGAAAAACACCAGGAATGCCTGGAGCAGACCAACCAGCCCCCCCAGGAAAGCTCCCAGTGCGATCAAAGTCAGTTCATCCTCTTTGAAAACAGAATGAAGTAATTCTTCGAACTCGGAAGGAGGCAAAAAAGAAAGCCTGCGCGCCACGGTTTGCTTGATATCCAGGGCATCCACGATGTAGGTTTCCACGCGATCCGCCACCTGCGGAACGGCGCCTACCAGCATGTTGGCGGTCTGCTCTTTCATCAGCTGCCGCTGATCATCGTTGATCATCATGGGAATTACTGGCGTGTTCTTGACGGCTTTATCCACTCCTTCCGCCGCTTTGTCCCTTACCAGCTGGATCAGTAGATCACCACCGCGGCCTTCGAAAATCATTCGAATGAGATTTTCAGAATGAAAGACTCGCTTTTCCAGGACATCTGCAAACTCATAAGAAACCTCCGGCTGACGTTTAAGAAACAATCCCTGGTAATAGATAAAGCCAAAGAACTTCCGGGGCTCCAGGGGGCGAAAAATCATCTGCAACGCCAGCCAGTTTGTAACGTATCCCACAATCAGGCCCATGATAGGCATTACCCACCACTGGTTGAGCCAGTGAATAAAGGCCAGCTGAAGAAGGCCAATTCCCAGGCCAAACCATAATCCAGATTTTACGATAAAACTGAATTCCGGTCCTCCGCATCTGCGAAACATTTCGATTAAATAGCTGGTATTCTTGCCGCTCAGTGACGTTGAAACGACGGATTCAAGATCAAAAGCCTGATCCAGATCTTTACCGAATTCATGGTAAATATCCCGGATCTGGTTGGGTATCTGCTTTCGCACTTCGTCGATGATATTGCTCTTTACGAAATCCGGAATAACGTTCCAGAGCATGGGGTTCTGAGCCTTGATAAGTTTTTCTACAAGTTCCCTGGCTTTGAAATCCACCAGACCCGAGATCAACTCGGTGATCTTCTCTGGATCGATTCGCTTGTAGAGTTCCTCTGGCTTTATGAGTCGTTCGGTGAGAATCCGGGTAATGAGCCCGCTCATTTTCACCGAATGATGTGGAATGATGCCCTGCCAGCCCAGTTTCCAGATGCCCTTGAACTCCCGGGGAGCGAAAATCATCTGAACGGCCAGCCAGTTAGTAAACCAACCTATGATTCCAGTAGTGATTGGAATCGAAATGTAAACGATCAAGTCTTGATATGGTATTCCCGCGATCACATGAACCTCCGGCCAAATCCGGAGTAAATGCGAATCGCGAAACGAATGAACTACAGACGATAATGCGAAACGATACCGGTCAGCCCTGCTTGAATTGCTGAAAGTCAGGTCGCCGGCCTTCCATTACCGATCGGAACCCTTCTTGAGCTTCTTTTGTTTCGATTGTTCGTATGGTCCAATCCCGATCCGTCAATTCCATTTTAGAAAACATTTCATCAAATGGTAATCTAAGGGCTTTTTTTAATCCTACGAGAGCCGGTCTGGGCGTTTTCACCAGTTTCGTAGCAAAGGCCATTGACTGGTCGAACAGTTCACGGGCCGGATAAACTTCATCGATGAGACCGATTTCTTTCGCCTGATCGGGCTTTATGAGCTTTCCCTGCATTAATAGATCCCGGGCCTGGTTCATTCCTACCGTTTCTACCAGCATCCGTGCGCCACTGGCCGGAAAATTCATTCCTATGTTTGCTTCAGGAAATCCGATTCGCCCTTTTTGCGAATTCATGAACCGATAATCCGAAAATAGAGCGAAAATCGCTCCGGCACCAACACAGTTTCCATTGATTACAGAGATTACAGGAATAGGAATATGGAAAAGAACCTGCGTGGAGCGAATCAGAATATCTACAATTCGATGAATATCCTTGTGCTGCTTATCCACCATTATTTGCGGGTCCAGACCATTGCAAAAAAAGCTCTTCGAAGCGCTGGTCAGAAGCATGGCGCTATAGGATTTATTCTTTCTGATTTCCTCCAGAGTGTTGGCGAACTCAAGAAAGGATTCCCCGTCGAGAGCATTGGATTCATTGAAATCCATGCAGAGCTCAACAATTTCTCCATGCTCTTTAATAATTGCTCCGCTCATAGTTTTGTCCTGTTATTCCTCTGGTTTCATGGCGTTCTTTCAGGGCGCTTCCCCTGCTATCAATTTCAATTACGTTCCAGAATCGTTACTGAATTCCGGGTCTGATAATCAGTGCATCTTCCGCTAACGAACGACTTTCGCATGAATCGTTTTGCTGCGAAAAGCGAAAACCTTAGCAGCCTATTTAATGGTGGCCATGACTACCTGCATTCTCTTCAGCAGCGTTTCTTTTCCAAGCAGAGAAAACAGAATAGGAAGCTCCAGGCCATGTATTTTTCCGGTGGTGGCCACTCGAATGGGCATAAAGAGGCCCCTTCCTTTGGCACCTGCGGTTTTGCCCGCAGCTTTCATAAGAGCTGCAAACTCATCTGGATGTTCCGGGCTACCCTGCTCCAGTACTTGTCGAAAAGCTTCCACTACATCGCTGGCTCCTTCAGCGGTGAGCACAGCCGCTGCCTCTTCGCTTTCCGGCTCCACAGACTTGCGAAAGATTTCGAGAATGTAGGGGCCGGCATCGTCCAGAGTAGTCATGTACTCCCGGATGGAGCCCAGAGCTTTAATGAGCAAGTCCTCATCATCCTGTATAAGCCCGGTCACTTCCGAATCTTTTTCCAGGAAAGGTCGCGCGAATGCATATAGCTCGGGAAGGTCGTAATGACGAATATACTTTTGATTGAGCCAGTTCAGTTTACTTTTGCCGTTAATCCATTTGTTGAGTTCAGATCGCTCCATAGAAAGAGGATCAAATTCTGCTTCGGACTTATCATTCTCGAAGAAGTCAAACATGGCCGGACTTTTGGAACAACGGGCAATGTCGAACTTGGAGGCAAGACCGCCATCCGGAAGAAATTCCACCGCATCCTCGGGATACCATCCCAGAAGAGCCATATAGTTCACCAGCGCTTCGGATAGATAGCCCAGATCGCGAAACAGCAATACAGATGTAGCCCCTCGTCGCTTGGAAAGCTTCTTTCGATCCGTACCTACGATTTCCGAAATGTGAGCGTATACAGGAAGATCGAATCCCAGGGCTTTATGAATCAGGATCTGCCTGGGAGTGTTGGAAAGATGCCCTACCCCGCGAATCACATGGCTGATTTTCATTTCATGATCATCAATGACAACTGCGTAGTTGTAAGAAGGAAATCCGTCCGACTTTACAATAATGAAATCTCCAATCAAACGAGCATCGAACTTTACACGTCCCTGAACAACATCATCCACCACAACTTCGGAAGGCTCTACTTTGAAGCGAATTGCATAGGGCTCGCCAGCATCCTTTTTCGCCTGAACTTCTTCTTTAGAAAGGTTGCGACATTTTCCATCGTAGACGTGCGGTACTCCCAGCATTTTGGAGCGGCTCTGCTTTTGCTCCAGCTCTTCGCTGGTGCAGAAACAGGGATAGGCAATTCCCTTTTCGATCAGGCTATCGGTGTATCCATTGTATCGATCCAGACGATCCGACTGACGGTATGGTCCGTGTGGTCCTCCTTCGCGAACGCCTTCATCCGCTTTAATACCCAGCCAGTCCAGGGAATCCAGAATGATATCCTCGGACTCCTTTGTTGATCTTTCCTGGTCAGTATCTTCCACGCGAAGGACAAAGGAACCACCGCAAGCCTTCGCATAGAGATAATTGAATAATGCAGTTCTCGCTCCACCAATGTGCAGGAAACCACTGGGAGAAGGCGCAAACCTGGTTCTAACTTCAGACATGTAAACCTACCAAATACGTTTAAACTCTTCGCGCAGTCCTATTTTATGAACCTGGAACACAACGCCCCAGTATTCATCGTTGATGGGATCCACTCGGACCACTCGACCATAGTTATTGATAATGGCTTCCAGCTTTACCTTTCCCTGATAGGTAGGGTAGCGGGGCAGAAATGGTTCTCTGGTAATTAGTTCCATTGCTCGCAGACGACCTTTCTTGAGACCGTTCACCTGCGCTTCCTGTCTGGTGGTAGCAAAGATCTGCATGTAAACCTGGTATGTATTGCTGGAAATCATACCGGATTGCTTGAATTCAGGAGGTATTTCCTGCAGCTCTCTCAGTGTATCCTCGGTGGAACTACACTGGACTGCCAGAGCGCAGAGTAGAAAGAAAATGGATGTCTTAAATGATTTCATGGAAACATAGGGGAGACAGTGGATTGTCCGTCTTTGCTGGTTTTGTTTCTGTTTTCCCAGGTCCGGTCATAGCTTTCTGGTTGAAAGCTCAAATCTACGGACTTGATTTCATCGATCAAATTCGGTTCGCGAATTCGAAAGACCACGGTGCAAACATTGCCATCGCTGGTATCCTGTAAAGCAATGAATCCCTTTTCCAGAATGGGCGCGAAATCCACTGTGGCCAGAAATAGATCCCTTTGCGAAAATCGAATTGGATAATCCTGATCAAACGAAGCCCGGTTTCCGCGGACCGACACG
>JBHIXQ010000033.1:0-11101 GCA_041984705.1 Leptonemataceae bacterium
CAATTGATCAGGCAGTCCCTGCAGACTCTGTAATTCGCTGTGCAACCGAATTCTCGGCCGGCTCTGACCCCGTTTGAATCCACCAACCGGAATAGTGAGTTGACCAACTCCGGACCGCATGCCAGAAACTGGAAATGAGAAATTCCAGCGTGAGAAGCCTTACATCCTCCATCCGCCTGTACTCCGGGCTCATCCTGATGGTCTATGTATTCACGCATCTGCTCAATGCAGCTCTGGGATTGATTTCCATCGAAGTAATGAATGCAGCGCTGAAACTGGTGCAGCCAATCTGGGATCCCATGGGATTTGGATGGCTGGTTCCTGGAGCCGCGATGATGCACATGATCACCGCTCTCTATGAAATCATGAGAATGCCGGTGCTGCGCTTCAGCATCGGGTACTGGACCCGCTTGCTACTGGGCCTGATGATTCCATACGTACTAATCGCTCATTATATGGGTTCGCATATGACTCCGGATGCACTGGGATTTGACCCGGAGTATGCAGGTGCAATCTATTCGATGTTCAACCCGTACATCTTTCCGACCATGGTATTTCTGGTAATTGTTGCATGGGGCCATGGCTGCCTGGGCCTGCATTACTGGTTACGCTTCAAGTCCTGGTATCCTGTGGCATGGAAGATTGCTATCGTGCCGGCCATCGCCCTTCCGGCATTCGCCATCGCTGGATTTATAAGCGGCGGAAAAGAGGTCATGATACAGATCCAGGATCCGCAACGAAAAGAAGCCTTGCTGACTCAACATGGCGCAAAAACAGAGCAGCAGATGCTTGAAGAATCTCTAAAACTTGGCAATATCGCAGGTATCGGTTATTCTGGATTCCTGGCGCTGGCTTTCGCCGGTCGGTACCTACTTCAGATCGTTCGAAAACGCAGGCGAACCATTCGCATAGTGTACAGCGATGGGACAACCGTCTATGTCCCTCCCGGAATTACTGTGCTAAACGCAAGCTTGCTGGCAAATGTTCGACACCCTTCTGTATGCGGAGGTAGAGGGTGCTGCTCTACCTGTCGAATTCGCATCGAAGACGGGGCTGCCGGCCTTTCAGAACCTACAGATGAAGAACGCAAAGTACTGACCCGAATCAATGCCGCTCCCAATGTACGACTGGCCTGCTCAGCCAGTGTCCAGGCCAACGTGCGCGTACATCCCCTGTTGGGTGTGCATGAGGCCTCTTCCAGAACCTTGAATCGTTCCGACGAGTTTAGCTTTGGTCAGGACATAGACATCGCTATTCTCTTCGCAGATCTGCGAGGATTCACAGAGCTCTCCGAACACAAACTGCCCTACGACATTGTCTTTCTACTCAATCAATATTTTCAACAAATGGGCCATGCTATCGAAAAGGAAAACGGCCACGTAGATAAAGTCATTGGTGATGGAATTATGGCTCTGTTCGGTTTACGCACTAGCCTTAAAGAGGGTTGTCTTTCTGCACTTCGGGCGGCAGAATCCATGGAGCATGAACTGGAAGCTTTGAATGCAAGTCTTCAGCACGATCTATCTGAGCCCCTGCGCATGAGTATTGGCATTCATTGCGGCCATGTCATCGCCGGTCGCATGGGATATGGAAGTACCGTGGGACTTACAGCCGTGGGAGATCCGGTTAATACCGCCAGTCGCCTGGAGGGTATGACCAGACAATTGAATTGTAATCTGGTCATTTCGCAGGATGTGCTGGACAATGCAGGGTTGGAACGAATTGCTCTCCCGGGTCATGATGTAGCCGTCCGAGGAAGAACCGGAATGCTCCGCGTTTTTTCCCTTCAATCGGCCTCTGAGCTGGACATTTCAGCCATGCCAGCGTTAGATAGGTCTTTGGCAGACTAAAAGGCGACTGCTGTCCTGATGAATTCCGAAAATTTGTTGAATCGTTTTCGGGACTCGTTACAGTTCTGGCATGGCTACTGAACCGGCATTGGGTACAGAGAAACAGCGCCATACGGAAGCACCGAGGACCAGGACGGCTGGCTCCTCCTTGATAGTTCTGTTACTCATCGTATTTTCGATGCTTCCCATTACCAGCGCCTGCGGAGATTTCCAGCAGCTCTGTCGATCCGATGACCCCGGCTGCTCGGAGACCAGTCTACTGACATTCTTGACCCTGGCATCCCTGCGCGCCGTGTACTGGGGAGATATAACAAATAGCCTTCTATACAAGATGGACGATGGAACGATGACCGCGGCGCCCCAGATTGGTGTGCCATCCCTTCCTCGGGAACTTTCCTTTTCTGCAGATGGTCGGACCCTGTGGATGGCAAACGGAGCCCAGGTGCTGCGCATTTCGATGGTGAATGGCGTCAGTACAACAATCAATTCTTCTTTATCAGATGTAATGGACCTTGTGGTGCTGGAAGAACAGGGAATCATCTACTACTCTGATAACGGCAGCGGACAGATAGATACCACAGATCTAAGCGGCGGTAATTACACGACCGTCTTCGGACCTGGATCGAACGAAGCCATGGACCTGGATGCTGAAAATGAGCACCTGTACATGGTCGACAATAGTCAACTAAAGCGGTTCAATTTTGATGGAACGGGAGAGACCGTGCTCGTTGCCTCGGTAGGTCTCACTTTCGACCTGGAGCTAGATTTACAGGCGGGGAAAATCTACTGGGGCGATGGGACTTCAAGCGAAATTCACTCCGCCAATCTTGATGGAAGCAACGAACAGGTTTTACTTTCCGGTCTGGCCTCTCCCAGAGGTATTGCCGTGGATCCCGCCAGTCCGTACATCTACTTCTGCGACTTTGGCAACCAGTCCATCACCCGGATCCTGCGCGATGGCACTGATCCAGTGGTTGTATCCAGTGGTTATCAATGTCAGGATGTGGACTTCGCTTCTCGTTAGTAGCCTCAGTCCTGCGCTTCGAGCCTCGTCCGGTCCGGGTTGTAGTTTCATAGGCCCTGACTTATGGAGCAAGAACCTCAGCATGCTGCAGGTCAATCTCCCGAGAAAAACCTAACGCCCGAAAAAGCGAGTTGACTTAATCGTTTACCCTGGTACTTGCTTTGCATCTATGAAAGCTTTGCTCAGCTCATTAATTGTATCTCTTCTCATTCTAAATTGCCTAACAATTTATCCGGATCCAGATGTGTCTGGCTACAATGTTCCGGCCTATGAGGCCAATGCCAGCCAGGCACCCGTCAGAGAAGCCTTGCAGGGTCATGGGCTGAGTCACGATGGACGCTCACTGATAACAATCGATGCAGACAAAAGTAAACTGAACTCCACCCGGTGCATCATTCCGGCTCTTTTCATGTTTCTTATTCCGTGCTGGGACAACGAACATTACGAAGTTACTTTCGAGGTCAAAGCGCCACTCCTGGATTCTAGCAAAAAGGAACTGGTAAAAACGAACATCGAAAACACCCAGATCTATTTTTTCCCATTTTTCTTATTCAGTCCTTTCATCGACGATACGGATCCATTTACAGGAGGACTGGATGAAGCGGCACTGAAAGCAGCACCGGATATACAGAAAGCCGTGCAGAGCATGCAGGCATGGGTACAGGAGAAGAAGAAGAACATTGATCGAGTAAAAGCAAACAGGCAACAGTTTCCCATCGTCATCAACGAATTCTTATTCGCCTACGATCACAGATCGAGCTACAGCAAATCCGTGGATCTGGATTTCTATAACAACACCGGAAAAGAGATAACCGAAATCACTATCAAATTTGCACCTGCGCCTTCGATTTTTGTTATGACTCCCGTAAAGCCAGTGGGTCCCTTCGCCTATGTCGAGCGAACGAAAAAGATGAACATTCCGCCAGGTGGATTTGCTACTGATACACGCTACTACGACGTAGGAAGCAGCCAGGAAGTGAATGCAGTGTTTTTAGAAGCCATTACGCTTCGATTCGCGGACGGAACAACGGCCTATTACAATGCCTACCGGGTAAAGAATATGATTGAAGAGGCACCGCGTCAGTTGTTCCAATAGATGGCCTGCGATGGCGTACGCATCGCCAAAACTCAATTAACAGCAATTGCCGCTTATTACACCGCTGCTGCCACAGCTCCCAGATTCTCATGGGCTTCTTTCAGTAGTCGCTCTGTTGTGGGGAAATCGATGCATGCATCGGTTATGGATACTCCGTATTTCAGATCTTTCAGGTCAGCAGGAATCTTCTGGTTTCCTTCATGCAGATGGCTCTCCAGCATGATACCCACAAGCTGATCGTTGCCTGCCCGACGCTGGTTGATGATTTCCTGGAGTGCGATCTCCTGCTTGCCATGCTGTTTTCCAGAATTCGCATGGGAACAATCCACTACAATGCGATTCTTGCAGCCTGATTTCTTCAAAGCTTCCATTACTTCGGCTACGCTGGATTGATCGTAGTTGGGTTTGCTGCGGCCACCTCGAAGTATGATGTGACAATGTGGATTTCCTGTGGTACGGACCACGCTAACCGAGCCATCCTCATCCACTCCCAGAAAGCTATGGGGATGAGCGGCTGATTCTACAGCCTCGAGGGCCACCTGAGCATTTCCATCGGTATTGTTTTTGAAGCCCACCGGCATAGAAAGCCCGCTGGCCATCTCTCTATGCGTCTGGCTCTCGGTTGTGCGAGCACCGATGGCCGCCCAGCAAACAAGATCGCCGATGTACTGAGGTATGAATGGATCCAGAAACTCCGTTGCAGTCGGAAGACCCATCTCCAGGATTCTAAGCAGTATCTTTCTGGCTTTCTCCAGACCAGTATTTATGTCATAGGATCCATCCAGATGGGGATCGTTGATCAAACCCTTCCAGCCGATGGTGGTCCTGGGCTTTTCGAAATACACACGCATGATGGGAAACAGTTTATCATCCAGTTCCTTCGTCAGCCGTGCGAAGCGCTCTGCATATTCAAGAGCAGCCTTTTCATCATGGATAGAACATGGACCGGAGATCACCATAAACCTGGGATCCTCGCCGGAAAGAATTCGTGCGATAGTCTGGCGACTGTTACTGACCAGTTCTGAAATCTCAGGCGTGGCGGATAGTTCGGACAGAAGCTGTGTTGCCGGTCTTAGTTTTTCGAAGGATCTTACGTGAATATTCTGAGTTGAAGTCATGGGTCTATGTCCATTTTTTTCTGACGGTGGTCTGGCTGGCAAGTGAGGATTGCAGCGAATGCCGTTTACTCTTAGAGTTTCGGCCGGGCTGTACCAGCCCTGTACCCGGGAAAACCAGGGAATCTATTTCTTCTCGGCGGCTCGTTGCACTCTGGGAAGTCGAACCCGAAGCTCCGTGCCTTTCACTGCATCCGTCGAAAAGTCTATGTCGCCTCCATGGGCGCGGACAATGAGGCTTGCGCTGTAGGTACCCAGACCGGCCCCTCCGGAAGAAGGACCACGGGAGTATCGCTCAAAGAATGATGCACGAACCTCCTCGGGGATTACTCCCTGGTTATGGACGGAAATCGTAACATCCGATTGTGCCCCGGGCTTTTCCTGTAGCATAATGGACACCACGGATTCTTCCGGAGCAGCTTCGATGGCATTCTTGATTAGATTTTCCATCATGGTTTTTAGATGCAATGCATCACCGGGAACCATGCAGGGCGGAGCCTGGTCCAGCAATCGATCTCCAAATGAACCCACCAGAGTGACATTCTTGTTCCTGGCTAGCCGAGCAAATCCAGCCAGCACTTCCTGAAGCAACTGATTGAGGTCCACCGGATCCTGGGCCAGTTTGTACTGACCTGATTCCATTTCAAAAATATCCAGAGATCTTTGAACCATCTCCAGCATCTGATCCGCGGATCGATTGATCCTTCTATACACATCTACGTGCGGCGAACCTTCAGGATCGGACAGGAGCATTTCGCTGTAACCCAGGATGACACCCAGCGGACTCTTCAGGTCATGCTGAATGATTCGCTCCGCTTCACGACGCATGTTTTCGCTTTTTCGAAGATCCACATTCAATCGATGAAACATCAAGGCTACCAGGGACACAGCCAGAGCGACTACGATAGTAATTGCAAGAGCCACATAGAACCAGGTGAGATCCATACCTGGATGGGGATCGTACATGAATCCATCCAGATCATAATCCCGACGCATCATGTTCAATTCTGCATATACGCTGGCGATGTGTTCCCATCGCCCTGGATACATATGCCCGATTTCTACTATTTCTGGCATCAGAAGCTTCATCTGCTCCGCTTCAAAACGAAGATGCTCCAGGCTATGTCTCTTGCTGTACCTGTTGTAAATGAGCTGAATAATTTCCTCTGGATTCTCCATGGCATACCGCCATCCACGGAGACTGGCTTCGCGAAACCGCCGGACACGATCTGGATGATCTTCCACCTGGGATTGAGTGGTAAACAGGTTGTCCCCGTAGAAGTCGATGCCCGCAGCCCGAGGAGAAAAAAGCAGATAGGGCACATTCTGAACGCGCAGGGCAAAAGGTTCATCGGTGATATAAACCGACATCGCATCGGCCTGACCCTGAACCAGTGCGGCTGTATTGAAGGTATGGGGAGGTTGAATCAGCTTATGAAGAGAAACGCCCTCTCTATTTAAATAGGCAAATAGCTCGGCGGAATGAGGCTCTATCATCACCTTCTTGCCTTCCAGTCCGTGCAGAGTCTGAATGCCGGAGTCTTTTCGCAGCAACAGTGCCAGAGGCGAATGCTGAAAGATGACCGCAAGCACCACTACAGGCTCGCCCTTTTGGTGCATTAAAACCAGATCGGTGGTTCCAACTCCAAATTCTGCATGTCCGTCCAGCACCCGATCTATGGTTTCCTGCCCTTCCCGGGCTTCCAGGATCTCTACATCCAGGCCAGCTTCGCGGTAGTAGCCTTTTTCCACGGCGGCATAGTAACCGGCGAATTGAAATTGATGCTTCCACTTTAACTGTAGCCTAACAGGTTCCAGCACAGTGCCAGGTGTAGTGGCAGGACTATCGTTCAATTGATGATCATGAGTGGTGGATTCCTGGGACTCGGGCTGCCCTCCTGGATGAGCCAGAAGAAAGCCAGGAGAAACCAACGATAGGAGCAGAAGTGAACGGAACCGCAGAGCGGTGGAAAAGCCTATCGAGAGCGCGGATCTCATTCGGACACTTCTCCAATGTCTTCATTCCAGAGCTCCGGCCTTTGTTCAATGAATTGGGCCATCATATCGATGCAATCTTTAGACTGAAGATCTATGACTTTGATTCCGTTCTCCCTGAGCCAGTCCAATCCCCCGGGAAAGTTTACGGACTCCCCCACGATGACGGTACCTATGTTAAACTGACGAATCAGTCCGCTACAGTACCAGCAGGGCGCCAGAGTAGTAACCATGATTTTGTCTCTGTAGCTTTTCTGTCTACCAGCGTTTCGAAATGCATCCGTTTCACCGTGCACCGAAGGATCATCGTTTTGCACTCTTCGATTGTGACCACGACCCAGAAGGTTTCCTTTTGCATCGAACAATGCAGCACCAACTGGTATCCCGCCCTCCTCAAGGCCGGCCCGGGCTTCTTGAATCGCAATCTCTAGCATCTGCTTATGGTCCATAGATTCCCTGTTTATAGATCGGTAAGAAGCTGTCCAGGGTAAGAGGGACCAGGGGTGGCCCCAGAAGTCAAGAGATCGGTAGCACCGGTGGATCAGTGCATGTAGTGCGAAACAGGCCTGGCGCTTTCCCTAGCACTGAAATAGGACGCCTCGACCTGGATATTCAGGCCTCATTTCCATGAGCTCCCATTCATCGCAGCGAAGAACCTAGTCCGCAAATTCCACTTTCATCATATCCTTAATGAATTCTCGGATTCTTAGCATATCCATGGGAAGGGTGAGAGTCTGGCATTTTGCACAACGCCCTTTAAAGGGCTCATTCTGATACCTTAGATAGAGCATTCTGGGTGGAATTCCGGGAACTGCACCCAGCTTCTCTTCCATTACGCATCCATCCACGTCCGGACCTGCTATTACCAGGCAATGATCCGGACCAATAGGAGCTGATGAGTCTACGATATGGAAATGATGTCCCTCGTCTTCCAGCACTTCACGGACCACAGAGCGCAGACCATCGTCATCGGTTATCACTAGAATGTATGCATGCATGGCTCGGCCACTTATTCTTCGCGCGTGGAATCTTCCTGGGCTTTCAGATAGTCGTTGATGAATTGCACTATCTCCTGGTTGATTCTTTCTTTGTCGGTTCGCACGTATTTGCTGAGCAGAACATGGGCACCATCTTCGATAGCCACCGATCGATTCAAAGGATTCCCTCCGAATTTGGCGAATCCCTCCAGCATTGCATTCACATCTGCCGTGGGGTCCTGCTCCTGCTCATTCTTGTAATAATATAGCATGAGCGTCGGGCATTGCACAGCCTCAAAAGTGGCCGGCCGAGCAATGTATTCTTTCAAATTGTACAATGGCACCAGGGCCGACATGTATTGCTTTGTGTACCAGTATTCCTCATATCCATCCACGGACCTGGCATTCTTGGGATCTCGGGAGGAATCTCGAACTTCGCCGCCATTCACCATTTCAGCCAGAACCAGACCGCCAGGATACCCCAGCACATTCCCGGTCTTATCTCTGAATTCGTAGAATGGTGATGCCAGAATCAAAGCATCCACTTTGTCAGGATAGTTGGCCGCCAGGTAAGTAGAGATAAGCCCACCCATGCTGGTCCCCACAACCACCACATGTTCACCCAGCTTTTCCATCATCTGCAGAGCATCAGCGGAATAATCCAGATAATCGGCCAGTTCTACGGAATTATGGTCCTCCATATTCGTTCCATGGCCGGGCAGACGCAGATAGAAGGTATTGGCCTGAAACTTAGAGGCAATTTCGTCCATAACCATTTCTCCTTCCGCCCTGGAAGCCCCAAATCCATGGATATAGAGAAATGCAATGGGTGTCTTATCGCCATAGCGAATCAGTCGCTCTTCATTTCCGGGACGAGCCCCTTTTTCGGCGCCCTCCTGCAGCCGATCCTGAAGGTATACATCAAAGCTGGCCTTTTCATCATCTGTTAATCGACTGTGGTATTCATAGCCGGGGCCCGGCAGAAGTGCATAGCCAAGAATAAATAGCCCCAGCAGGGACACATACAGCTTCCAATTGCGGTACAGAGGTCTTTCTTTTTCCATATTTCCGATCCGATAATTTATACGTCGGTCGAACCTACGACAGCCAGACGAAAGGAAAAGTTTTTTTCCAACGGATGACCTATGCCTGAAACTCAGATACGAAATAGCCAGAGCGTAATGACTCAAGCCGCCGGAAATACAGCCTTTCGTGTCTGTATTTTTCCCGAACCAGCCGAGCATTTCCCGGAAGATCCGGAGCTCTTTCTGGAGAATTACCAGCACATGCAGGTGCATCGGGATGCGGAAGGTAAGGCTGTGGCGAAAAAGAAGGATCTTCGTTTCGTATTTGATCCTCCTACCGGAATATTTCGCCTGGATTCCGGAACAGAAGACCTGCTGGCCGGCCAGATCCGCACTGTGGAGTTTCCTCTGGATCGAATCAAGATACAGTTGGCAGCCGATGAGCAATTATACGGGATGGGCGCGGCAGGCAATGAACCGGATCGCATGAATCAGCATTTTCTGCTTAGAAGCATGGATACCCAGTTCTATGCTACTGCGGACCAGACCTATTCTACATTTCCCTTTTTTCTTATTCGCAAGGGAAGCCGGTTTCGAGCCATCTATTTGCACACTTCCTATCCGCTGGATATTACCACCACCAATGACACATCCGGCGAAGACGGTGCCTCGATCATCATTCAGTATTACCGTCCCGAAGCAGCTCAGCCTGTGGATTTGTTCTGCTTCTACGGCTCCATTAGAGAAATTCTGGATGCCTATACAGCCCTCACAGGTCGACCGTTCCATCCTCCGCTCTGGGCTATGGGATTTCATCAATCCAGATGGTCCTATAAAACCGCAGATCGAGTGAAAGAGATTGCTGATGGATTTCGCCAGAGAGATCTTCCCTGCGATGCCATTCATCTGGACATTCATTACATGGACCGATACCGGGTATTCACCTGGAGCAATGATCGCTTTCCGGATCCAGCACAACTGCATCGGGATCTGGCAGAAATTGGAGTTCGCACGGTGGCCATTGTTGATCCAGGAGTCTTCATAGGCGATGACTACTCGGTATATCTGGATGGTCTGAAACAGGATCTTTACTGCAAGCGTACAGATTCCGATGAAAATTATCGTGGCAAGGTCTGGCCAGGTCCCACGGTGTTTCCGGACTTCATAGAAGAAAAAACCAGGATATGGTGGGCCAGCCATCACAAGACATTGTTCGATGCAGGTGTTTCTGGCATCTGGAACGATATGAATGAACCGGTCCTGCAAATCGGGAAACTGGATGAGCCTCTGGATCAGCCCATTCGCCATCAAAGCGGCTCCCATGTGAGGTATCGAAATCTTTACGGAAACTATGAGGCGAAAGCCACCAGGGATGGATTTCATCGCTGGAAAAAAGGCGAAAGATCCTTTGTTTTAACACGATCCGCTCATTGCGGGATTCAGAAGTATGCAGCGCTCTGGACAGGAGACAATCACAGTACCTGGGAGCATCTAAATGCGAATCTGCATATGGTGGTCAACCTGGGACTCAGTGGCGTTCCCATGAGCGGCGCCGACGTTGGAGGATTCTGCAGGGGGCCTGGAAGCCTGGGGGCTGTAAAGCTCTTCAAAAACAAGGAGTTATTCGCACGCTGGATGGAGCTTGGCTCTTTAATGCCTTTCTTTCGAGTTCATACCGTCCTGTACAGTTTTTCCCAGGAGCCCTGGAGCTTTGGCGATGAAGTGCTGGAAATATCCAGAAAGCATATGAATCGCAGATACAGGCTAATGCATTACTTTGCCAGCCTCATCCATGAATCTCATCATACCGGGGAGCCTCTGGTACGTCCCGTCTGGTATGAATTCCCGGAGATGAATGAAGATGGTCTGGAATCTCAATTCATGCTGGGACCGAGTCTGCTGGCCTGCCCGGTGCTTTCCCCCGGAATGAAAAAACGCAAGGTTGTGCTTCCTCCCGGTGAATGGTTCGATTTTGAAACCGGCCGCAGATACGTTGGCGGACAGAGCCACTTTCTGGAT
>JBHIXQ010000033.1:11111-11405 GCA_041984705.1 Leptonemataceae bacterium
GAGGAGGTTCGGCCATTCCAACATGTCCGGCACGACGAAACGCAGAGGACAGTGTAAGGTCAGGCCTGCATATCGAAATCTATCCAGGGGAAACCATGCGCGGCACCGTCATTCTGGACGACGGAATTACAGAAAACCAGAAGCCCACACGTATAGATGTGAAAGGGTCTCAGAGTCGCACCGGTCAGCTTACGATACAGATAGATGTAGAGCCCGGCGATTACGAACCGCTGTTTCGTAAATTCCAGCTAAGACTACCCGGTGTGTTTCGTCATATGCTTGGTGAAAACTCAG
>JBHIXQ010000034.1:0-11001 GCA_041984705.1 Leptonemataceae bacterium
TGGTGCCAGATGACATGGAGCCGGAAGTATCCATTACCATGTAGAAATCACGACCGTCATCACCGCACTGAGTCAGCCCGATCAGAAGTAAAAAAACTGTAAGCCGTGCGGCGGCTTTCCCTATGCCATTCAAATTGGCCCCCATTAGCTATACTCTCTGTACTCTTTATTTTCTCTTATATACTCTCTTGGATCAAAGCCCAGGTTTCCGTCCCTGTCAAGATATTCGAGTAGCAGTATATAAAACCACATCAGGGTGTCTTCACCGGTTTCAATAACTTTGAAGGCCCCCTGGTTCTCCCAATCCTTAATAATAATTCCCTGCCCCAGGACACAGAGTAGATCTGTTTCACGGTTCAGCGCGATGTCCTTCTCCACCGCAATGTCCTCCAGAGCTTTCTTATGGGAAAGCAGAGGGATTGAAGATTTGAAGGATAGCAGGATGGAAAAGCACGGCACGAGATCGTTCTCATCCAGCTCTGCATCCTGAGCATACAAAGTCTTCACCGCCTCTGTAATGGAGGCATGATTGTAGATATGTCTGGTTTCCAGATCGGTTTCCATGCTACCAAAAGCAAAGATTTGATCTGCCAGAACATATCCACCGGTCAAATCCAGAAATCGCTTACACCATTTCTGAAAGATGATGAGATCTACAGTACGATTTAGAACATGCTTCTTATTTCTTACCTTACCCATTCCTACCGAGAACGAAGGAGGAAGAAGATCTCGGACATATTCATAGAACTCTTTATAGATCCTGAGATCCTTCTCCTTGCCGGGCAACGTGGCTGTTCCACGGGCAGCGAGGCGCTTATCCAGGGCTCCTTTGAGTTCGTCGGTCTGGCGGGCAAAGTGTTCAGAAAACATACTCTAAACTTCGGCACCTCCTAGAACAGATTCAGCACTTTGTTGATATCATGCTTCATAAAGGCTTCGAACCTGGAAGATGCCCCCTCATGCAAATATTTCTGCAATCTACTAACACCTTTGATCTGGGCTCCGGCCACCTGAAACATGATCACACCGCCATGTTTTACCTTTCCCCACTTGAACAGTGAGTTAAGATCCTGAATCAATTCCCCTTCATGGTAAACGATTACCTTGTTTCCAACATGCTTCGCTTCGTAGGATTCGATAATGTTCTTCCAGGCTTCCACGTTTCCGTTATGAAACAATTCGTTGGTCACCTGCACGGAATACTTTGGAGTAATATTTCGCTTTCCCGCCGGAGGTGCAGCGGCCGCTGGAGCTGCTTTCTGAGGCCCGGACTGGGGCGCAGCCTGTGGCTCGGGCTTCGGTTCCGGCTTGGGTTCCGGTGCCGAAGTATCAATAAAGCCAGGAGCTTCCTCGGGAATTTTGCCGGACAGAAGGGAATAGAATGCATCAATGGCCTTCTCGGCTGTTTCTCTCTTTCCATCTCTGGATCGAGCATAGACCACAATCAGCTCATCTTTCTTGAGCTCCTGAACGGAAGCCCAGTGGTCTTCGCTGGCCGGATTTACCAGCAATTGCCCCAGAGTGGGATGGTAATAAACCAGAGTAAGAGAAACACCGTTCCAGCGAGAGAACGACGTTACAAGATGAAGAAAGCTGGAAACACTTTCCTCCATGTTCTTGCTTTTGTATGGAAGCTGCAAACGGCTATTTAGAATAACATTAACAATGGCTCCAACCTGATTCTTCTGGATCTGTCCAGCTTCCAGCATTCCATTTAAATGGTCCGCCAGGTTTTCATTCTTATCAATGGCTTCAATCAGACCTGATACACTAACCAGGTGACGCAAAACTTTGTTAAAACTTGTACGCGTACTTAAAGAGCTAAAGAGTTTGGGATTCATTCGCACATCTCCTTCGAATACGGAGCATGGCCTCCGCAGGCCTTTATTTTCCACAAATCACAGATCCTTCAACCAAAAACGGACCCGTACTGATAGCATGACAAAAAAAAGCCCGCATCACAGGATGCGGGCCTTTTCCCGGAGGTAATGGGGATTAGAGTTCCTTCAGGCCCATGTCCTTGAGTTTATCCTCGTAGGACTTGGGAGTAACATCAGCAGATCCCTTCACTCCACCTGAACCCTCTGAAGAGGAAGAAGATGGGGCCGGAGAACTGGAAGGAGTTGCTCCACCTGCTGAAGGTGCTGCATACTGCGCTCCAGGATTCTCATCATCGCCACCGTGAGAGCCTTCGTCAGCGCCGCTGGGCAGACTGGCAAATGACATCTCTGCATCATCGCGAACAGTAGAACGACGACGCTTGAAGGTAGCAAAGGCGGCATCCGCAAAGCCTCTGGAAATTCCGTGCAGGAATTCGTTGAGAACGTTTGCCATCCCCTTCATCATGTACTGCTTGCGCTTGCTGGTGGCCATATCCACGTCCAGCAGCAGGCCTGGTTGCAGGTGATGGGGGTTAATTTCGTAGGTGAACTTGTGGAACTGGTTTTCCAGGATGTTCAGTCGCTCATCCACAACCACACGCTCTACCGGGTTTTGATAACCGTACATTTCTTGCAGTTTTTCACGCAGATAGCGAATCTTTTGCGCTGTGTTGCGAGTCTCTACAGTGTAGGTTCGGTTATTCTTCTCTACAAATGTATTTGTAGTGTCCCGGAAGTTCAGATGATCCCATTTCAATTCATCTGGATCGGAGTTGAGCTCCTTACGCTCCTTGTTCCACTTCTTGGGCATTACGCTGTTGGCCAGATCTTCAAAATCCACTACAGTCTTCTTCAGACCCAGCCATTTGGATTTCTTCTGGTCATAAATCTGATGCACCACTTCCCAGGCTGCATCAACTTCGCGCATGAAAGCGCCCATTCTGGTATCATAGATACGCTTCAGTTCGCGAATCTGGCTTTGATCGAAATACACCAGACGGATAGCGTAGCGCTCATCCGGAAGCTGGGTCTCGTCTTCATCCTCGTATTCGCGGATGTAGCAATCACGAGCATTCTTTTTGTTATCACATACCTGATATCCCAGTTTGGACGTATCCAGAATGGAAGTCAGAGTGTTAACAGCCGTGTTAAATCCTCGGTTTCGGATGTTTTCCGAGTCGATGATTTCTTTGATCGCCTCACGCATGTTCAGCGGGTCGTAGTCCTCTTGATCGATTTCAGCCCTCAGGCCTTCGATCTTATCGATAAACTTCTTACCCAGCACCGTATAGCGACGAGAGTTGGGATCGGAAATGTTATCATCAGTGAACTTGTCCACCAGCTTGATACGCTCGAACATCACTTCGTTGTCGGTCAGTTCTGCACGACCACTATCAACGATCTCTTCTTTCAGAGCTTCAATTTCCCGGTCAATTAGCTCCATGATGTGGTTGGCCAGGTTATCTTTCAGCAGATACTCTACAGTAGTCTGATAGTGAAAGATAGGACTGATCAGCTCAGAGTCCAGGATGTTGATGGAGAGTTTGATGTCCGTTACAGTCTTGGGCTTGTAGGCATTGTCTTTGAAAACGCATTTCACAATTGAGTAGGCATTCTCACCTCGAACGAATGCTCCAACGTCGGTCTTCTGACGAAGAATGGAGTTGGTTTCGTTTTCCAGGTCATTAACGCCCCGCTGAATGTGGCCTTGAAGGTGGCCATACATGTTCACGATGGATTTTTCAATCTCACCGGTGTTGAACTTGTCCGGTCCGGCCAGTTTATCCAGCACTTCCACGATCTCACGCGGAGTGTAACGTGCCAGGGATCGCAGCTCCTCTTTGTCGATGAAGTCACGAACCTTCTTAACCATTTCATCTTCAACCGTAACCGTATAGCGGTTGAACATGTTAACATAGGCCTGGTTTACATAGTTGTAAACCTTGTCCTCGATACTCGCCATGATATCCACATCTTTCAGGACTTCAGGCGGAAGTTTAGTCTGTACAAACCCTTTTACTCGATTCGCAGCATCATCGATAATTTTCTTTGATTCTGCGATCTTATTTCGACCCTCCCATACAAGTGAGGTACGCGAAGTCACCGCGCTGGGAACTGTTGGGTCGATTTTATTTGGACTCTTTGGGAACTGCCCCATTGCCATATTTTCCTCCATCAAGGTATAACAGGTGGAAACGGGTTCACCCGGTTTTCTGTTTTATCGGATAATGGGCTGTGCCGCTTTTCTTTTCAAGAAAAAAAAGAAATTTTGATAGATTTGCTTCTACTTCCGGGACATAAGCACTGCTTTATCGGAAGCTGTCTGCCTTGAAACTTACAATCACTCTGTGCGAAAGCACGCAGCCCGTTTTTTTCTATCCTTAATCCCATTGCTACAGGTAAACCCTGTTTCCACTGTTCAATTTTCTACATTAATCAACCTGAGTCTTTAGAAATCATCTTCATCAAGAACAGGTTCCGTACTTTCCGGCATAATAACCGGTGAAGTACCTTCAACGGAATGAGCATCACAGGGCTCATCCGGAACAGTACCTCGTATAAAATACTCCGTAATCGTTTTGGGACATTGTGGTAGCGGCCTTTTACCCGATGTTTCACATACCGTGGCCTGAACCACCCCTTCCGGCGGTCCCGGGAATCGCATAACCGGCTCCCCTTCCAGGGCTCGATTCATATATCGACCCCAAATCGGTGCAGCCATTCCCCCGCCTGTGCCGGATCTACCCAGACTGATGTTACGATCGTAACCTATGTAAATAGCCGTTACCAGATTGGGCGTATAGCCTACGAACCAGGCATTTGTGGATCGGTCTGTAGTTCCTGTTTTACCGGCTGCAGGGCGACCATATAGCCTGGCTGCTGTGCCCGTTCCTTCCTGCACAACATCCTGAAGCAAAGATGTAATGATAAATACTGTAGCTTCCAGTAGAATTCGATCCTTCCTTTGTTGTTCGGGATCGGTTTCATAGATAACATTTCCCTCCCGGTCTTCGATTCGCTGAATCAAATAGGGATCGATTCGATAACCGCCGGAGGCAAAAACCAAATAGGCCCTGACCATCTGTAATGGAGTCATTTCACGACTTCCCAGGGCAAGAGTTGCATTACGAGGGAATTGATCTTCTGCGATTCCAGTTATCGCAGCGATTCCAGGAAGCAATCTGGCAGGCTGCATATACGTAAACGCCTGGATGGCCCAGGTATTTCTGCTCTGAACCAGGGCAGGCCTCATTCGAATGGGACCCATGTAGCTTCCGCTGTAGTTCTCCGGAGAATACTCAGAGAGATCGGCGGATAACCAGTGCTGCGGGGAATCGTCCAGAACGGTGCTGGCTGTTAATTTACGATCGCTGCCAGGATTACGCCCTGTATAGTCCAGACCCGCAGCGTATACAATGGGTTTGAAGGAGCTTCCTGGCTGGCGCTCCGCCGAATCAAAACGAAGTAGCTGGTTTCTGGATTCGAAGCCTGTGCCCCCGACTACAGCGGTAATGGCTCCGGTATCCGGTCGAACGCTGATCAAAGCTCCCTGAATTCCTTTGTCATCGTCATCGTTGCTTTCGTTTGCGCTCTGGAGCTCCCGTTCAAAGGCGCGAGCCACGTTCTCACCTCCTGCCAGGAGATTGAGCATAGTGAATTCATCTCTCCAGTGCCGGGCCAGCTCCAGGGAAAAATCCCTTTCTGCCTGGGTCCGCTTCACGGAGTATTCGGGTAGTCCAAACAATGCCTTCACCAGAGGCATAAAGTCCCCGGCTTCCCGATCAAATATTTCATAATTCTTGAACGGGGATCGACGAGGTCTTTCATTCAGTTTCTTCAGCCAGGGGATCATCTGATCCTCCGCGGACTGTTGATGCTTCACATTGATGGTTGAATAGATCTTATAACCGCCGGTGTAGATTTTTCTACGTAAGCGGCTGGAAAGCTGATCCAGAACGTATGCGGTAGCGTAGGGAAATCGATTGGTGCGAACCCCAAAATAGTTTTCATCAGGATAGCGATTAAAGAGCGAAGGATAATACTCGGTAGCCAGATAGTTATGGGCTTCCGTGGCATCCTTCGGCGTGATCATTCCAGTTTCGATGAGTCGTTGAAATACCACGCGAATCTTTTTTGCTGAGTCCGACGGATATTTAAGAGGGCTCAAATCATTGGGTCTTGTAGTCAGAGAGGAAAGAACGGCCACTTCACCCCAGTTCAGATCCCGGAAATCCTTGTTGAAATAGAACTGGCTGGCCGCCTGAACTCCGTTGGTTCCATGACCCAGGGGAACTTCATTAAAGTAAAGTTCCAGGATCTCATGTTTGGGCAAACGTGCTTCCAGGAATAGAGCCAGACTGGCTTCCCTGGCTTTTCGCACAATGGATCTTTCCCGGCTGAGATATCGAAGCCTGGCCACCTGCTGGGTGATGGTAGATGCACCTTCCCGAATCCCTCCGGCCAGGAAGTTCACCACCGCAGCCCGGGCAATACCATAGAGATCCAATCCCCAGTGGTCTTCAAAGTTGTTGTCTTCTGTTGCAATGAAGGCCCTGGCCACTGGAAGTTTCAGGTCCTCTTCTTTAAGATCTATAATTTCGCGTCCTGAATCGCTTCGGACATATCTGGCAATGAGCTCCGGCTTTCCATCCAGGCCCACTCCGTACAGGGAGGAAGGTTCATCGTAGCCCGCATCGCTCCATACCAGGAAAGGATCGGCAAAAGTGAAGGTGATGCAAAAAACAATACCGGCTGCCACAGATCCGGTGAATATCAATGCCCTTAGCAAAGATCCCCGGGCCAGTTTCTCCAGTCTCCTTCCAATTGAGAAAAAGAAAACCCTGGAAAAAAGACCCACGCCTTCAGCCGGATCAAAAACACCCTTTCTATAGGTTTCCAGATCGGCGCCGGTGGTCGCAGGGCTTCGAACGCTGGATCCTGAAGACTTAGATCTGGAATCGGTTCGAGCTCTGGTGGCAGCTTTCTTGCTGGCCGGCACAGACTTTTTGCCCGGGCTGTTCTTTCCGGCTTTGCTCTTTGCCGGGCTCTTTTTGGATGAGGTAGTCCCCTTCTTGCTTGCGGCCTTCTTTCCGGGGCTGGTCTTCTTTTCGGATGGATCCTTACTGGCCATGCAGAGTCAAGCTCCGATGGGCCATCCCATTATTCAACCAGCTTTCGTCCCAGAACTACAGGAAAGACACCGGATTGATAGTATCTATAGAAGAGAATCATCAAAAAGATCCAGCCAGGGGTCTGAGAAATCAGAGAGGCCCAGGCTGCTCCGTGGATTCCATAGGCCGGGATCAAGATTGAATTGAACAGTATTCCGGATAGCATCCGAATGCCTGCTTCCAGTCCCACAACGATGGGCCGGTCCAGAGCCAGAAGTGCTGTTCCCAGGGGAGCAAACACCAGGCGAAGTAAGAAACCTGGATAAAGAATCCAGAAGACCGAAATGGACCGAATGTATTCTTCTCCGTACCAGAATGGCAGAAACCATGCAAAGATCCAGAACCCCGGTAACAATAGAATCAAGCCGGGAACCAGATAGCGATAGATCTGCTTCAAGCTCTGGAAGAACTGACTGGAAGTCTCCAGGACACTGAACCTGGGCAGAATCACACTCTGCATTGTGGCCAGCAGGATGAGAAATCCCTGCATGGGAATCCGGGCTGCATGAAAGAAGGCAGCATCGGACCTCTGTCCCAGAAGCAGCACCTCCATCCAATCGCTCAAAATGGAGAAGAAACTGGCAGCAATAAGCCAGCGATTGTACGAGAACAAACGCTTGATCCAGTGAAAGCGATGATCTCCTGGCGCAGATCTTTCAAAGAAGGATGCAGGAAAGATGGCAAAGAAAATCGCCACCGAAATGTAAGGACCGGCCAGAAAGCTAAAGAGCGCCTGTTGAATGGTTAGATGACCGGAATCTCCAAAATAGAACAGAGCCAGCAATGTAAGTCGCACAATTCCGGTGGATGGAATCCAGTACACCAGCTGTCTGTATTTTTGATGGGCCACCAGAATGGCATCCAGAAAGGAGAAGATGCTCATTCCAAAGCCGGACAGCAGCACCATTAATAGAATGGAAAGATGGTCCGGCGAATGAGGCAGCCGGAGGGGCCCACCCAGAATGGGAAAGAAACCTGCCGTGGCCCAGGAAGCGATGAGGATAAATGCAATCAAGAATGCATAAAATTTCAGGGAAAGGGAAGCCCTCAGTATAGAGGACACTTCGCCGTGTTCATTGTGATGAAGGCTTCTGGAAAGGTATCGAATTAAGGAATATTGCAGTCCGGCTTCGGTGATGGCCTGGATTACGGTAACCTGGGCTACAAACTGTCCGTAGACCCCATGGTCTTCCACAATGAGCAGTTTGCCCACCACCAGAGAAAACACCAGCGAACTGAATGAATGGAAGGAGCGAGAAAGAAAAAGCCCGGCGATTTTCCCCAGACGTCTACTTTCACCGATTAATGAAAGCGCCCGTTGAAGCATTCCAGTTCCAGTTTCTGTCCCAGACTCCAGATTACGGTGGTGGTAGTATGATCCACCTCTTCATTTTTGTAGCTTCGTCGCACTCCTCGCAACCAGGTGGAATCATGCAATCCGGTCATAACCAGAACTCCAGAACCTGCAATCCATTCATCCCCTCGAAGCACTCTGCCCAGAACGCCCAGTTCCCGGGCTTCCTCTTCGGTCTTTTCGTTATGAGGATCAATTCTTCCATAGAAACGATAGCCATTGGCCCGGGACAAAAAGCCCAGAACCAGGCCTTCCGGAGCCCCGAAGGATCCCCAGAGCATATGATAACGGTTCTCGGAACGAGCAAATATATCGCATGCTGCAGAAATGGATCCGGATTCGATCAATGCCACGGAAGCACCTGCGCTACGAATATCTTCTATGAGATTCTCATGACGGGACCTATTCTGAATGATTACAGTTAGATCCTTTACCGGCACATCCAGAGCCATAGAAACACGCTTCAATACCTCTTTTCGATCCATGTCGAATATTTCCGGTCCTGGGTCTGCTTTGAGAGGTAGAAGGATCTGTTCCATATAAGTTCCCGGAACATGAATTACGGAGTTTCGATCTGCAGCCAGGATTACAGTCATGGAATCCGGCAGCCCTTTTGCAAAATTGGTAGTGCATTCCAGTGGATCCACAATTAGATCCATCTCTTCGCCGCCTGCACCCAGCACTTCGCCGGAATAAAGCATGGGAGCTTCGTCTTTCTCTCCCTCTCCAATCACCACAGTCATTTTGTAGGGTAATTCGTTCAGGCCGCTGCGCATGGCTTCCACGCAAATATGATCGGCCCGGTTCTTTTCATTCTTGCCGGACAGCTCAATTACGGACCGGGCTACCGAATCCGTAACCCGGGCCAGTTCTTTACCTCTTTCGATCCAGAGTTGATCAGGCATTACGGTCCTACCCTGCTCCAGAAAGTTACGGATTTACCGGATCTAAGTCCAAGATAGCTGTAAAGAATGGTTTCCAGGGCTTCTCCCTGACTGAGTCCTATGAATCGAATCTCCTGGTTCACCCTCTCCTCGGACCCAGGCACCTCTCCCTCTCCCGTAAGGTGGAAGGCAGCTCCATGAATCTTGCCTCTTAGATCTTCCCTTTCGCTGGTTAGATGAATGCTGGCATCCAGAGCTTCCCTGTATTCCAGGGCATAGGATCGATTCAGTACCACCCTTTCCTGGCTTCGTTCATATAGAATATCCAGTTTGCAGGCCACCACCGGCCCATCCAATAGCTCGCAATGGCGCTGGATTATGGCCGTTTCAATGATGGAGTCATTTCGATCATAAACAATCCTTCTTCCTCTGAAGTCTCCGATTAGATCTACTTCTGGACGAAAGACCGGCCCCTGCCCCGAAACTTCCGGGTTGTAGAAGCCACAGGATAACAGTAGAAGCATCAGGGTGAAAAGACCAGGCATTGGAAATTTCGATTGCTTTAGAAAACCCACAACGTACCATCGAATCACTCTCCGTTCAGGGGTAAATCAGGAATTCCAGGCGAGCAAATGACAGATACACAGTTTACCGTGGCCACCATCCCCTTTGAACCCGTACGGGACATTCTAAGAACGGCCATGGATCAGCTCTTCCATGTAGAGGTTACGGGACTGGAATCCATCCCGGAATCCGGTGGAGCCATTCTGGTATGCAATCATACAGATAACCTGGATCCCATGATTCAAGGACTGTACAGTCCAAGAAGGATTCATTTCCTGGGAAAAGAGGAACTATTTCGTCCGGACGATCAGATACTGGAAACCCTGGCCCAGGCCCCTGGCTGGAGCCATCCGGTTTTCTCTCCTGTTAGACTCACCGTAGAAGGAATTCTGAGACTGTATGGACTCTACCATAGAAGCCAGATGGAAACCTGGGGAGGTCATCCCATTCGGCGTGCCTTCAAAGGGGACTCAGCCAAAGATGCTGTGGCCTATTACCAGGAAATCGAAGATCAAATGCTTGAGCTTCTGAAAGAAGGGCATTTGCTTTCCATATTCCCGGAAGGCACCCGTAGCGAGACCGGTGTTATGGCTTCATTCAAGCCCATGACAGCTAGACTGGCGCTGAAAGCCAGGGTTCCCATCATCCCAAGTGGTATTCGAGGGGCTCATGGATTCTCGGATGTTCGCACATTTCTTTCCGGTGAGGTATTCCAGCGGGGTATCTACTACAATGTGGGAAATCCAATTCAGCCTTCGGATTTTCCGGATGTAAGCGATCTGGGCGAAAAAGCTGCCGCAAGAGCACTCACAGAAGATCTACAGAAGCAGGTCTATGCTTTGACCCTGCATCCGGAAAGGCGATCCAGGGGCCGGGAAGTTCCCCGAAAAACCAGAGCAAGACAACTGTAGACGGAAAAAAGACCCATCGCCTGGGCACCTGGCCGCACCCCATGATCGAGCCTCCGATCTCTGCCTCGCTCCGGGATTCTATTCTTCCAGTTGCCTGTGTCCCAGAAGGACCTTTTGCTTTTCCAGTCTATTCAGCAATTGCGGATATCTCTTCTTCAAGAATGGATCTCCGGGTTTGATTTGCATGGCTTCCGACCAGTACTGCTGAGTTTTCTTATAATTACCCAGAAAGTAATG
>JBHIXQ010000034.1:11011-11366 GCA_041984705.1 Leptonemataceae bacterium
CTTTTTTCGCGGATCAGGCAATACCCTCTATACATCAGAATCTCTGCATTCTGCTTTTCCGAATCCCCTTCCATAAGCTCCAGAGCTTTATCGTACTGTCGATTGCGAATGAAGCAGGATACCTTTAGCCTGTAGATCAAATCATCGTTGATCTGGTGGTCCTGTCTTCGGTGGTTTTTCTCCTGGAACCCAACGCGAATCAAGGACATGTCATCGGTAGGCTCTCCCTGATTGTACAGGGATTTCACAAGCTTTTTCAGTTTACCCTCGCTTCGCTCAATTAGGCCCAGAATTAGACTGTAATCGTAATTGATCTCGGGCTGAGCGGCTCCCGGCTTTAGATTCAAATCGTCCT
>JBHIXQ010000035.1:0-11348 GCA_041984705.1 Leptonemataceae bacterium
AATTGATACGGAGACCACCATGGCAAGGAATCTAGCTTTTCGAAAGGTCTTATTTTCTGTGTGCTACGTATAATGATCGATGGGTCAAAGTCTCTTACATAGGGTCTCCATGGGCCATCGTAATTTGCAAAATTCTTAATGTTGCTCCATGAGTGACTTTCTTCATCAAACATTTTGCAATTGTCAGATACAATAGCAAGAGCTCTATGGAATCCAATCCATTGATACTTCTTACCGATTCGTTCCAGATGTCCAGTGCCTCTGCCTGACCCCTGGTTTGCATCGAAGACCGAAAAAACCTTTGGGTCGTAACCCATTTGAAAAATCTGCTCTACTACGTAATTGCTTAGCCCATCGTAATCTACGGCCCAGTTATTCATTGCACTTTGGAAGGTGTATCGGCCGAAATCACCATAGCCGCCGCCTTCACCTTTTCCGTACTCCGTTGTCATGGAGTTTAGAATAGCTGTAGTTCCCCATTCTTCTATACTGTAATGTCCGTCCTCGCCTCGTTTTCGATACTTTGTATCGATTTCTTTATTGGTCGGCAGTCTTTTAGGGAAATTGCTTTTATATGGAGGGCGGATTCTTTCAACGCGAACGTTAGGTCTCATGCCAAGATACAGGGTGTATTCAATCACCCCTCTCGCATAATCCCGCAGAAGAATATGCGGATAAACGAATTCGGTGTCGAAAACGGTATTGTAGATATAATTACTAAGGCCGACTAGCGAATGATGACTCCTAGTGCGCAATGCGCAACCGTATGCAACTGCATACAAACGTTCGTACACATATGGATCGCTTATCCCCTCGAACTTTTGTAATATCTCCACGAATAGGGCGATGCGCTCTTGGAACAAGCTGACCAATGCGGTTGTGGCCGAGTCCCTAAGGTATCTATTTGAACTGGTAAGGAACCAGGAAAGCGTGACTCCCGCTAGTCTGAGCGCTTCATCATTGACCTCGGCTTTGGGATCCGGGCTCCAAGCCCAATCAATCAGACGTTTGACTGAATTATAGCCAGAGTGCGGACCGTATTTATCTTGTAACCAAATAGTCCACAATTCATCTCTCTCTGCCAACGATTGTTTGTATAAATAAGCATGTAACCAATCTGCATTGAAGAAGAAATCAGTCTTGGTTGCCATTGAAAGCGATATGTTTAGGAAAACCGAGAATAACTCCTCCTTCTTCCTGAGTACTTTGTGGACGTATTCAGCTGCGGCTTTTCCAAGCGTATCCGAACGTCGCCAAGGCAATCCGTTGATGAAAGCAATGGCTGTCGCATCGTAGTGCGCCGCGAAAGGTACAATTTCATGTAGTTCTTTCCCGACAAGTTCCGCTACCTGGACAGAAAGGGCTTCAATCAGGTGCTGGTTGAACTGTGCCTCAGTTTCGTTTTTCAGCAAATCCCAGAGCGGGCTGGATCTAAATGATCCTTCGGGATCGCTCAAATCCAAGTGCCTGTCCAGCATCATGGAAACAGTCAGATGGTCTTGGAAACGCTGATAGGCAAAGTGAACCACCTCATAGTACTTAGCGTCTTTCCAGTTCCAGTAGCGGTCTTCATTGATGACACCCTCAGAAATCAGGCGCCTCAAGTATTGCTTGTCCTCGCTCCCACATTGGCCCCCAAAGACTCTCTTGGCAATCTCATGGGCTATTGGATATTCCAGATGATCTTCTCGCTCCTCAACCATCTTCAGAATTAATTCGTCTACCGATCTCCGAAGCAGTCTGAGCTTCCTGTCATAGTCCAGCGCACCTGGTCTTGACAAATTTTCTTCAATCCCTTCTAGATAATTCTCAATGATTGCGGAGATACCTTGGTATCCATCGGGCATTTGTCTAAGACCTCTCTTATTCAATCCCTCACAAAACAGTTTTAGGAATAAGGGGTTTTGAAATTCTGGATGCAATAGTGGTGAACCAGGAGGGTTAATCTCGTAGTAATTAAAAAAATGAAGAGATGCTTCAAACTCCGAACCCTCAAATCCTGGATGGTGGACACGAGATGCTATCGAATCATCGATATCTGTGTCAGGAGCGATCAGGCTCTCGAATGAATCTCTGATACTTACAATGAGGCCTAACCACGGGAATCGGTGAAACGAACGAATAAATGGTCTTAGCTTTCTTGGCCACACATACTTCCCTTTGCCCTCATTTAGGGCATCGATCAGAATAATGATTCTACTCTGTTGGCTTTCAGCCTTGGAATTCAAAGCCCCAAGGAAAGTATCCTCGTCGCCAGAAAATCGAAGGTGATTTCGCAGGATTTGCGTCCATGGCATTTCGCTTGTCGAAAAGTTCTCTCCCAATAGCAAAAGGCTTGTTTGATTTCTCGATTTTCGTTCCGAAACGATATCTGCAAGTGTATGTGACTTGCCTATCCCCGCGCGCCCAATTAGCAAGAGATAAGGACGATTGACCAGTTTGCAGACTCCTGAGCTCAAAAATAAGAATAATTCCTTCACTGCATCTCTAAGCGCCTCCAGTTCCGCCACCTCATTGTGGTATGGTCGCAAATAATGATCGACTCTTTCGCCTTTGTCTTCTTTCTCCTTTGCTTCCTTATCTCGCCATTCATGGAACTGGTCCAAAATCTCCTTAGTAGCTTTGTTAACGTTCTCTAGGTCCTGTTTGAGGGAGTCGAACGGAATTGGTTGGGCGCCAGAGAAATCTAAATGTCTGACAGACTCCCGAAGGTTCCCAATCGATTTATCCAGATTATCAATCTCGTTCTCAAGTCCGGTCTTTCTTTCCCCAATATGCGATTGGCTTCGCTTCTCGATTATGGCTTCGAGGTAGGTATCAATCTGATTGACCATACTTGGATCTCGTACAAGAGAGTCATAAAAGCTCAGAAATGGTAAATCGAAATTCAATTCAGGGGTATACCTACCACCAAGAGCATCTATGCTTTCTTGATTCTTTCGATCGAACCAAAGGTCTGTTAATTCGGCCTCGTTAAAGAAATAGTAAATGAGTCCTTCATTTTCCTTCTTTCTTAACCGGGTTTCTAGTTCATACTTGCCCCAATACTCGAAACTAATCTTCATTCCTTTTGAAGAAGCGTAGCTTTCCCACTTGGCAACATGCTTTTTCCATTTCTCCAGCATTGATGTGCCGCGCCCTTTTCCATCTGGCCGGTCGATAGGAATGGACACATAGTATGTTTCTAGATTTGGATGATTGTTGATGGCCTTTTCGACTGATTCGTCTACCTCGGTCCACTGGCCCGGCGACAAACTTCGTAGGAAGTATTTTGCCTGCCAACAGTGGATATTCCCATTACTTAATTCCCAGTAACATTCCTTGCCTCCGTCTGGCTTGCCTATCCTAGTGAAGTGTTTCTGATGATCAATGCGCTCTTGGCCTGCAAGTTGGCATACCAACTCTTCGAAGCCATCTCGTTGGCCTTCAATTGCCCTGATATTATTCCAATTAATCCTCAAAACGATCTCTCTCTAGTGTATTTGTTACCGATTGCAGTAATAAGCTCCTGTCATACTGAAACTAGATTGGCGGGAACGGAGGCCCGCCTTCTCAGCAGTTAATGGTGCGTGCTGGATGGCGCCTAACTCGCGGCACTCGACCCTTCATAGGTGATTCATGGCCAAGTTTTTCTTTCGCACTGCCCCTTATTGGTTGGGTGGCCTCTGCTTTCTCAGTGTGATCCGAAGAAAATGGATTCGGTTAAATTGAACCGCAACCAAGCCTCCTTTTTCGTAGACCGAATCAGCAATATTGATTCGACGGAATCCCATTTGATCGTGCTCCAAGATGTCCAGATCAACAACATCAATCAGCAGGTAGCGCGTCTGGGGATCCTTGGTCAGGGGGATATAAGCCCCGTCAGAGAATGTGACCTCGAAGCGATCCCTCTGAAAGCGGTTATACTGGAGCTGGCTTCCGTTGAACAGTCGAATATTCACTGCGATCTCCGGCAGTCGGGTTTGGCTTGTAATTGCCGAGAATAGTGTCTTCGACAGCTCATAGTATTGCTGAAGCTCTTCGGGCGAGGGGATTCTGGCGTTCATCCTTGCTTCAGCCTCTTGCGTACCTACTTCCTGGAATCCGCGACCAGCCTGCTCCATTCGGACTGCCAGTTCGCCATCCCCGATCTGGGTCTGGCGGTCGCATGGGTCCCAGCAAGCGCCGCTTTCCTTAACCGGCAGGGCAACCACCTCAATACTTTCTATGTAGAACCAATCATATTTATTTGGATTACTCCCGGCTGAGGGCTGGGCAGGGGACGTACTGCACCATAGGGTAAGGGCGAGAGCCCAATATTTATGCGCAATCTTCATTTTGCATTCCGATAGGGGATTTCTATTCCTACTGTTCTTGAGCTCCACTTACATTACTGCTCCTAAGTATTCAGTGATATAAATATCTGTCAACTCGATGAGTACTGTGTTTTCAGTATCCGTGACCGCAGGTTTCTAGCCGTCAAATCTCATCGATCGCTTAGGTTGCTATCGAATCAATCGATTGCTGGCCATTTAGTAATAATCAGGACAAAGAAGACCCCATTAAACCCATTTTAGCCCGTGAGACAAGACTCAATGGTTGGAATTGAATCTGGCCTGCCGCCAGTTTCATTCAGGAGGATTTCTATGATCTGAGGCTCTAGGCTGCAGGTTTCTTGAGGTAGGCGCGCCCGGGAACTTTAGGTTCCTACCTGCTCGGGAGTACTCCGGTTTTACAATCGGAGCGCCTCCTTAGTTCGGTTGGAAGATCTAAAACAGAATGTCTGTGAAGAGCTCTGGGATGTTTACCGACCAGGCGAGAAAGGGGCGTAGGGGCGGATTCTATCAAAGACCTTCCAAGCCAATGTTCTGGACCATGTGAAAGAGTGCGCCAGCATGCTTTTTTTGACTTTGTATTGAAACCAAATGATGCATTTTATTGGCATTATTTGGTGTCCCAGGGACAGCTTACAATGAGCCCAAAGGAGGCAACATGAAGGGAAACAGCGAGATTATGGCGCCCATTGCCATAGATCTGGGAGCAGTCTATACGGGAGTCCTTAGTACGATGTACTCGCCAGGGGAAAACGTGCAGGATTCACCGATCAAAGGCGTTTGTATCAAGGTAAATACGAAAGAAATTCAATTGTCCCAAAGAAACCGCTTGATGAAGCGCCATCAGCGGAGGTCCGGAAAGAGAAAGAAACAGGCTCGTCGCTTACTTTTCCTGATATTACAAGGAGCTCTGAATATTCGGGAAATCCCTGCAAATGAAATTACATTCCTTCGCGGATTATTGAAAAGAAGGGGGTTTACATATGCGGCAGAAGAATTGTCCGAGGCCGACGTAACCGGGATGGACCCGGAAATCTTGCGCGAGTTTTTTCCCGGATTTCAAAATTGTGGCGACGACCTGTTTAGCTTCCTATTGGAAAAGGCCCAGGACCGAGAATTCCTTGAATCAGCCTACAAATTTATTCAGACCCATACAGATGACTTCAAAAAGAACAATTTGAAGAAACGCATTAAGGCGATCATAGATACGGAAGAGTCGGAAGGTAAGGTGAATCAGATCCTGTCTATTCGGCAATTCCTTCAGGATTCCTACATATCCATGGTAAATGGAGCGCGACATCGTAAAGAGTATTTAAAGAATATTGAAAAAGACGTGAGAAATCGTTTTGAAGGGCTGTCGGCCTTTCAGGGAACGGATATGGATGCAGGGGGGCTTTATCGGTTGATCGGGAATATTTCCAACTTGCAGCTCAGGGTTCTTCGGAAGTACTTTAACGACGAAGCAATGAAGGCGGGCGACACCTGGAACCCGGAGAAATTGCAAAAGATTCTTCGAAAATGGCTCCGTTCCTGGCACTGTAATTCCAGAGAGGATCATGAGCGGAAATCAATATTGTACACTTCTATTCGTGACGCAAAGGACATCCTGCACTGGCTCCAGACCACAGATCCAAGGCTGACGATACCACCTTATGAGGACCAAAACAACCGGCGCATACCGGGGTGTAGATCACTTCTACTTGACCCCGACCAATTAGACCATCAATTTCCGGAATGGCAGAAGTGGTTGAAGGGGCTATTAGCATTTCTCGATCGTTGGAGAAAAAACCAACAGGACCTGCACCCGGGCCATCCTGCTAAAGACCATGAACTACAAGAGGCACAAACGATGCAGCGGCTGTTGGACTGGAGCGGTTCAGTTGATCCGTTTCGAATACGATATCAGGCCACAGGTATTGGCAATGTTCGTAAGCGAGAGTTGGTCGACGCGGCCGATTGTCTGAAACAGGCTCTGGGCGATTCCGTGGAAGCATTTATGGAGTTCGCCAAGCACTACTATCAGGAAGTAAGCCTTGCCCGACAAGGAATCTTGGACCCATCGACAGCGCAGAATGATTCTTGTATGAAGCAATGCGGGACCAAGACCAAAAAAAAATCCGGAATCAAACATACTTTGATCGGCCAGATACTCGGAGCAGACCTAAAGCCGGAGGAGCTAGCGGTATTCCTGGAAAAGAACTGGAAACTCAAAGTAGAAGGAAATCAATCGCTAGCTTCTTATTGTAAATCCCTGGAGGAAAGAAGGAAGAAAGAAGGAACAGCGTTTGTGCAAACTGTGCGCAGACTTCAGAGAGTTCACCGACAGGCCTTGACTCAAGAGGTCGATGCTAAAGATCTCCTGCCAGAAAAAGAGGATCAGACCCTATTGAAAGCCCTAAATAGGGTCCCCGTTTTTGCGGAGCATATGGCCGAAGCGTTCCCGGGGTACAAGAAAAATCTGGCCGCAAGGTTTGGAATGCCAGCGGACTCTATTGTGGCCAAGGACTATCCCTTTTGCAATCCCTTCTCAATGGCACAGATCTATAATATCCTTGAAGGCGAAAGCGGAGGCTACAGCACAACATGTCAATGGTGCACAGCGGAGAATCTTTGGCGTTCCACTGTACTAAGCCTAGACGGGGATTCTCAGGGAGCACGGGCATCCAGATTGCCAGCTAATGCCGGGCGGCCTTTTGACGGGATGCTCCGACGCCTTCTCGAGCGTCAGGCCCGGGAAATCGCGCGTTGGTACCTGAGGGCTTGGCCGGAATCAATCTGGAAAGAAAGCGCTCTGCAAATACCAATAATTATTGAACAAAACGCTTTCGACTTTCTCGAGGATATAGGCCAGATGAAACGCGATCAAGGTCTTACCTTGCAGGCCAGCCGGGCTAAAGATAAAGCCGACCGCGTATTGAAGAACAAAGCAAGCGACTTCCAGAAAAAAGGAGAAAGAATAAAGGCTGCTTCAAAGGGAGTGTGTCCTTACACCGGAGAAAATCTCGACAATGTGCAGGGGCATATCGACCACATTATCCCTAGAAGTCGCTCCCGAGATCAGAGCGGTACAGTTTTCAATTCCGAAATGAATCTAATATATGCTTCCGAAAAGGGGAACTTACAGAAAGGAAACAAAGACTATTCTCTGGAGGACCTTTCAGAAGAATATCTAAACTTACAGTTTGGCACAACGGATCGGGCGACCATACGAAAACAGATTGAGGAGCATATCAACCAGATCGAAAAGAAAAGGAGAAGAGCTTTTCTGTCCTACGCCCCGGAAGAACAACGGGCGCTTAGGCATTCGCTCTACGATTCAGAGCTCAGAAAGCGTAGCCTCGAGCACCTGAACACTCTAGATATCGCACGGGTAAATGGAACTCAGGCTTTCCTAGTTCGTTGTCTCATACGGGAGTTAAGACACCAGAAGAAAATATGGAAGACCGGAACCATTCTCAGTTTTTCTGTCCTCAAACCGGATTCACGCGATGTTTCCGGGCTCAGAGTCCTGCTTTCCGAGAAGTTTCCTGAGAATGCAAAGCCAGAGTCGGGACAGAACCCGGGCAGCCATGTCATTGATGCAGCAATGGCGCTGGCGGCGTCCATGCGGACCAGACAAGATCTGGAGAAGCTAAGATCGGTGCCTATTGATGTCGAAAGCGATATCCTGGCGGATAGCCTGCGGGACTTGATTCCTTCCGAGATAAGCATTGCTACTGCAACCAGTGTTCCCAAATACCGCAAGCCCAACCTTATGGGGCGTTCTCTCTTCAAAGATGGTATTTATGCTGAACGTTTTGTTCCCCTGCTTGCGATCGGAGGGGAGCTGCGACTCGGGTTCTCGGAAGACAACGCACTTGAGTTGGGTCCCAATGCAGAACGTATCTTTGAAGTATTGCAGCCATTCTTGAAAACAGAGCGCTTTATCCAGATTTCCTATGCAGAAATAAAAAAGGAATCGGTGGGTAAGGTATTCGTCCTTGGCATCAACAGACAAAAGGCAGTCGAGCACCTGTTCGACTCCAGGGAAGATGACCCTGCCGGTCATCTTCTCAGCCAGCTTCGATACACTGTGAAAAAGGCCCCAGTAGACAATGAATTCCAGGAAAAGCCCGGAAAATGGAAGGCCGAAGCGGAACTTATGCCGGGAGACCAAAAATTCTCAATAAATCTATCCGTAAGGATTGCCGGAATCCGAGGTGCGACAAACGGCAAGCTGCTTCTGCCAGCGCGCCGAGACTGGGAAGATGTCTGCGAGGCATTGAAAGCTGAGGTCTTTTTTAAGGAAGCCGAGAATCGCAAAGTAGACGAGGCGGCTACAAAACAATTTCTGGACAGCTATTTCCGGAGGCAGGGCAAGCCAAGCAACCCGAATCAGCATTCAGGCACGCGTCGCACCTTCTCCCTGCCGCTAATCGCCAGTCCGTCAGGTGGGTTCAGGGCACGCCGCAGGACGGCCGATGGGCAACAGGCTTATCAGCTCATTGAGGCGGACTCCGGCTATCTGGCAGGCTTCCAGGTGGAGGACAATGTGCCCAACTTGAGCGAAAAGGCCGCCGTCATTATACCTCATCTGGCAGATAGTAAGAATCTGAAAAGTATCGAAACCCGGCCGGAATCAGGGCCTTATGTATTGATGGATGAATGGCGACTCCTTGACTCCTCCGCAGATGGAGTGGTTTCACATGTATGGGGTTGCCCCAACAGTGTGGGCCGAGGTCTGATTCGCGCCAGAATAAGGACAAAAGAGGCGAACCGAGCCTTTGGAATTGGGACAAAGGTTGAATCCTTCTCCATCCAACAGTTTCCTGAACATTTAGTCCCCTCCAATCCGAAACAGCTGGCTGATCTGCATACTCTACTTAAAAAGCCACGAAACAAAATTCATTTAACGGCACTACAGAATGACTATATAGTATTCGAATATATTCTTGAGAGTACGGATAATGGGTTCAGGAATGCTTATGCGGTAGGTATTCCGGTGGATATAGATGAAGCATTTAACAATCTTGGAACCGGGTATGTTGCTTGGCGTGGTCTCGGTGCAGATGTCAAATAAAGACTTCCACTAGGGTTTCTTCCTGTTTGGCAGGAAAGCAACAGCACATAAGTGCGGACAATGCTAGTATTTGAACCATTGCAATGATCGCGATATCTAGAAAAGAGAAAAGGCCCCCATGGAGTCCAGAAGGAGGCCTAACCTTACCTTTTGGTGATTTCAGTGCTTTGATTTCAGTCAATAGAATGAACAATATTTCGCAAAATCAAGCATTTTTCAGCAGTTTCCGTGTTTGCGAAGAAAGCGGCCTCCAGAAGGCCCCGAAAGGGGCTCCGGAGGCCCTTTCGGGCTGGACCCGCATAGCTGGGTTTTGAAATCAAGCAACTGAAACTTCAGTACTGTGCAGCTCAAAAAATCCACCGGCCCCAGCATAGCTGGGTTTTGAAATCAAGCGACCGTAATTCCTTACCATTTCCATTTTTGTGAATGGTCTTCCATAATAGCCGGGTTTTGAAATCAAGCAACTGAAACCTTTTCAAAATGGCTGGCGGCGCGGGGCTTCACCAGCATAGCTGGGTTTTGAAATCAAGCGGCTGTAATCCGTTACCATTTCCATTCTTGTGAATGGTCTTCCAGCATAGCTGGGCTTTAGAATCAAGCAACTGAAACCCTAATAGGAGGTCACAAATGATCACTCACTCTCGGCCCTATAGTTGGGCTTTCAAATTACACGACTGGAACAAGTATTCTGAAGTCAAGAGATTGGCACCTAGCGGTCCTCTCCTCTGCAGGCCCTGGGAGTAACTGCCCCATCTGCCCAGCATCATTTTCCCTTTGCCTTCCAGGATGGATTCCGGACTCTCTTTGCAGGTCTGAGCAAATGGACAGGCCGCCACCTAGGAAATCTGCCTGCTGCCTGTCTGGTAACTTCCGACCGTTCCTTTTGAAAACTTCAGTTCGTTCGCCGCCGCCCACTGATTAACCTTCAGAGCTTGCATCGATTGCGCCAGCCTTTTCTTCTGGCGATTCAACGGATTGTATCAAAGCACATTAATGACAAGATCAGCCAAGATGATTGTTCGGGAGTAATTTTCGAATGATTTCCTCCCGAAGGGCGTTAATATGGAGGGCACGGCTTTGCGGGGACCCTAAATTTCTGCCCTCATAGCTTTCCCAGAAAGCGAATCGAATGGTCTGGATTCACTCAGGCTACGAGACCATTCACAATCTTGGAAATGCCATTGGATAGACCTTGGGAACACCCTATAGCGGAAAAGCTTTAAACGTCTGCACAACATTACCGCGATAGTACGTTATACCAGTGTGCAGATACAAAGCTTCATTAGCCTTACTGAGGGCTGTGTATCCAGAAGGCCATTCGACGAATGCTAGGCCGTAGTTTAGCCCTGCATAATGAATACTGTAGAGTGCTAGGGGGGATGGTCCATCCATTGAGCTTTCCCTCAAGATGAATTGCAGGGTTGGCGCTGGCGCAAAACAAGCGGGTCCAAATTGATCAGAATCAGAAGAGACCAATCTTTCAAAGCCAGCCCACACCACTGACTGAGGGCAATGGGGTTTGGCTACCTCTACGATTCTCTTCCATCGATCAACTATGTATTTTTTACCAAAGAAATACTGTCCGTCAGGTGCCTCGCCTATGTAATACTCGCCATAACTTCCTATAACGGCGATCGTCGTGGGTCTGCGGGTATCGTAACTCCAATAGTGCTGGCAATGCGCATCGAGAGGTTTATTAACGTCTGGCCTTGCGAACCAAATACTACAAACCGCCGGTGCGCTAAATCTATTCTGTTCATCTAGATCCGCTTGTGGGTAGACCTCCATTAGTTCCTGCCGGCTCGTGATCGCCAGGCAGGAAGATAACATCAAGAAAAGAAGTAAGAGGCTGATCAGTGAAACTGCGCTCCTCACCGAGAGATTGAGGTATCTGATCTTTCTCAGCCCTCCAATGGGATTTGAGACCAGACGGGCAGACAATGGAGCTCCTTTGATGCCAAGCTGTGAATAAAAAG
>JBHIXQ010000036.1:0-269 GCA_041984705.1 Leptonemataceae bacterium
CTCTTGCCGGGCTGACCCTGGGCCTGATCTCTTTCGCCGGCTATGGTTTGCAGACTCAGGGGCTCGTGTATACAACACCGGCCCGCTCAGCCTTTATTACTCAACTGCTGGTGCTTTTCACTTTCCCAATGCAGATTATTTTTCTTCGCAGAAGGGTAACACCCAGCGCCTATGCTGGTCTCATTCTTGTTCTGGCCGGAGCCTTCTTTCTTCTGGGTTCCCCATCCGGAGGACAATGGAACAAAGGGGACTGGCTTACCATTGCCTGC
>JBHIXQ010000036.1:279-11332 GCA_041984705.1 Leptonemataceae bacterium
GCTTCGCATTGTTGATCCTTCTTCTGGATGTGTTTTCCCGTAAATACAGCACCGAGGATTTAACCTTTTATCAGATTCTGGGAACGTCTCTTTTCGCAATTGCTGCTTCTATTTCTGGGCTGGATGAGCCCTATCTGGCCGGGCAAACCAGTGTTCAGTATCTGGGAAGTCATGATTGGAGTATTGGATTACTTACCAGTCTTCTGTATTTGAGCTTACCGGCTACAATCGGAACGGTTCTTCTTCAGGTTCGATTTCAAAAAGAAACATCACCGGCAAGGGCCTCCCTTCTTTATGCCATGGAACCGGTATTTGCAGGACTGTTCGCATTCTTAATCCTGGGGCAGTTCCTGGGCTGGCGCGAAAGCATGGGTGCAGCCCTGATTATTACAGGAGTTATTGTCTCAGAGGTATTTTCTTCGAAAAAGAAAAATGACCAGAAAGCCGCAGCCCAGTTCCAGGGCGCCCAGAAAGGACAGAGATAGTGTGGTCAGACCATGCTCCATCCATCGGCCCTCTGCTGTGAGCAATACGATCCGCGAAAGCTCCCAGATTCCATCCTGAAGTTGTTCGATCCAGCCGCCCAGGACAGGCGAGCCCAGCAGGAATAGAATAAGAAGTAGATGTAGAAAGTAGGCGCTAACAATCAGTATTTGACGGCCGGGTCTGCGAAATAGTATTAATGCTGAAGCAAGATAGAATACAGATGATATCACAAGGATCTGCAGCAAAGCCTGGAAGGTCCGGTAGGAAGTGGATTGGGCCAGGCGTGCTATGCTGCGGTTGATGGTGTTTTCCCAGAACGGAATTCGATTGCGAAGATGGGACTGAAATGCTCCGAAGCTGCTATTATTGTCCGGAAAGAATCGATTATTCCAGCCCATCAGGATAGCAGAACCGGACAGTATCCATCCCAGAGACAGATCCGAGGAACTCATGGCAGCCTGTAAACCGGACAGAGTGCGATCCAGCACGGGAAATGCAGATAAAGCCAGCGCAGAAAGAAAAAGGTAGCCCAGGATTTTTCCGGTACGCATGCGAAGGTAAGAAAAGATCATTCCTGGCACACTTAGCTTGAGAGCATTCTTGATTTGCGAAACATTGAGCTTCTCGTTTAGAAATCTACCCCCGTTTCGCTTCACAGTCATAGAAAATAGAAGAGGGTTTCGCTTGATTTCCTCCGGATGCAGATCTGCCAGCAGGGATGCGGTCCAGGCCGGATAAATTCTGAGAGGGCAGTCCGGATATACCGTACCTGCAATCAATCGTAGAAAAAATCCTTTGAGCCAGCCATAAGGGTTTCGCATGCGATAATCCACAGCCTGCACTGCGAAATGCTTCTTGCCCATGTTCTTTTCTTCCTGGATGAAGCGATCCAGAAGCGGCATGCAGAGCGACGGGTCTACCGTGCCCCGGGAAAAATCCACAATGACCTTTCTTCCTCTGCTAAAGGCCAGACCCGATCTTAAGGCTCCATAGGGCCCGGTGGGACGATAATGATCCACCTTGCGAATAGCATCTGCCTGCAGATTCAAAGGAGGGGGATCCAGATGCGAATCTTCTACATACACCAGCTGAGCGTCGTCGAATTTCTTTTCCTTTAGAAACGAATCCCAGGAAATTAGCATTCTGGCTGCATCGTTGCGATCCTCAGGCATGAGCATGACCACGCTTATGCCGGTTCGACTGGAAAGGGATTGAGAGAACTTCTTTTGTAATACTACGAACAGCCCTTTGCCACGAGGAAAGGATAGAGCAGGAAAGGTGGCAAGTCGACCGGCGCGGAATATTCGCTGAAACCAGGAGGCGGGAACAGGCAACCCTTCCGAGGTGGGTACAATCTTCTGACCCGACTTGATAGAGCTGGAAAAAAGAATTCGAAAGCCGGTTCCTTCGCAGGCCTGGCGCAATCCCTTTGCAGTCCAGTGCTCTCTGGAAAGTATCATGACTGCGATCCCGCCTGGAGCCAGGGTTTCCAGCTGACCAGTAAGCTGTCTGGAGTCCCGGGCTGCATCGTCACCATCCAGATAGATGCCATCCAGACTGGAGGAAGGGGCAAAATCCATGGGGATGGGACTGGTCCGATCAGGAAAAAGTGCAGCCAGTTCCGGCCTGGACGGAGGATAGCCCACCCTTTCGGTCCAGGGTGGCAGAAAGGATTCAATGATTCTTCGGGTGAGCGTTTTTTCCAGACTCATGGTTCTTGTAAGTAGTGTATATATTCGGCTATGGTATTCAAATGCTCGGGCGGGATGTTTTGATAGGCCTGCATACCTGTTCGGCCGCCTTCTACTCCAAATTCAATGGAGTTTCGAATTTCTGAAACGGTGGATCCATGTCGGTAGCTCGCCGGATTGCGAAAGTCCGGTATGTCAAATCGACCGGAGGAGTTAAGAGGTCCATTGCCATCGCCTTTCAATCCATGACAGGCATGACAGTTGTTTTCTATGAACCGGTCAAAACCTGGTTGATGCTCCTGTGGAATCTGACTGCGCTGCCTCTGCACTTCCGGGTCTGCCAGAGGATCTCCGCAATAGAGAGTAGAAAGAAGCAGTGCCACAGGCCAGGGAGAAGACTTCATGAACCCACAATTAAATTGTATGGGTTTTCGATAAAGCCTTTAAGCGTTTGCAAGAACCTGGCTCCTTCTGCTCCGTCGACCACTCGGTGATCGCAACTTAGAGTCATGGTGATGGTCTTTTCTATAATAATACTTCCATCTTTCACCACCGGTTTATCCACAATACCGCCCACGGCCAGCAGTGCTGCCTCCGGTTCGTTGATAATGGCAGAGAATTCCTTTATTCCAAACATTCCCAGATTCGAAATCGTGAAGGTTCCGTTTGTGAACTCATCTGGTTTTAATTTTCTCGACCGAGCCCTGCTTACCAGGTCCACTGCCTTTCGCGAAAGCTGCATGAGGCTTATTTGATCGGCATTTCGCACATAGGGAGTAATCAGTCCTCCATCGATAGCCACTGCGATGCCGATGTCGATGTTACCATGTTCCAGAACATGATCTTCTCGCCAGGAGCTGTTCACTACAGGGTGTCTTTGCAGACTCAGAGCCACCGCACGAGTAATTAGATCGTTTAGAGAGAACTTATGTACTTCCTGACCTTCAGATGCCATCGCCGCCAGATCATCGTTCAGGGATTTGCGCAACTTTAGAATGGACTCTGCATTGAATTCTACAGTTAGATAGAAATGCGGAATGTTGTTTTTGGCATCGTGAAGCCTGGAAGCGATGACCTTTCGCATGTTGGAAAGCTCAACTTTGCGATCAGGCTTGATCTGAAGATTTCCTCCCCCGGTGGGCCGAGTCTTTTGAAACTCGTTTACATCATCTTCGGTGATAGTTCCTCCCCGACCGGTGGGTTCCATTAAGGAAAGATCCAGGTTTTTCTCCTTTGCAATGCGTCTTGCCAGAGGTGTGGCGCGAACGTTCGCCTTGCTTTTCTTAAACAGTATTCGATGAGCGGGCAGTGCAATCAGTCCATTCTGGGCAGGGGCATCCAGAATGGGCTTTTCTGGACTGCTGATGCGGACATCGGCGGAAGGTTTCAGCTTGCTCCTGGGCTGGCTTTCTTTCTTTGCCGCGGATGTCTTTGCTGCATCCGAGTCTGCGGGGCTGGATCCGGAAGACTCGGTGGCTTCGGAGGAGTCGGCGGATTCGGAAGACTGAGAGGATGGTGAGGATGCTGATTTCGAAGCAGAGCTCTCTGCTTCCGATGTCTTCTGGGATTTCCCGGAGCTGTCCTCTTCGGCAGGAGCATTCTTCGCCTGCTCCAGGTCCTTTTTCGCTTTTTCCAGGATATCGGAGATTTCTTCCCCCATTTCGCCCAGGACTCCCATGGGAGCCCCCACCGGCAGTCGATCTCCTTCTTCTGCCAGAGTAGCCAGCAGGATTCCTGAATCCAGGGCTTCCAGGGCAAAATGATATCCCCTGGACCAGCAAATGATGCTGAAGTCTTTACCTTCTTTCTTTAGATCAGCCTGACCCAGAGGAATGAGGAATTCCTCTTCCGGAACTTCGCCGGTGACGTTATAAAGGACCTCGCCTTCAATAAATACAACGGGGTTGTTGTCGCGTATGGAAGTCTTTAATAAACCCAGCGCATCGTGGGGCGTGGAAGGGGTGACTACTTTCAGACCCGGACAATGCAGATACAGCGATTCCAGTGCCTGAGAATGTTGAGCGGCCAGCATTCCGCCGGCTCCGCCCGGTCCGCGAAAGGTTACCGGAATGGGAAACTGTCCTCCACTCATATAGAACATCTTCGCCGCATTGTTATAAAGCTGGTCGAAGGCCACCAGAGAGAAGTTCCAGGTCATGAATTCTATAATAGGCCTCAGGCCGCACATGGCAGCCCCGATGCCAACTCCGGCGAATCCCTGCTCGGAAATGGGAGTATCTACCACTCTCTCTTCGCCAAACTCCTTGAGCAGTCCCTGGGTGGCTTTATAGGCTCCTTCATAATAACCTACCTCTTCGCCCATCAAAAACACATCTTTGTCGCGCTGCATTTCCTCAAAGATTGCCCGGCGAATGGCTTCCCTGTAGCTGATTTTCGTCTTTCCCATGATAACTGCCTTTTGTAAGTAACTGCCTTTCTTGCTCTAGCTTATTGTTCCTGTTCCCATTAAATGCCTGCGAATGCCCCCCGTGCCTTCTCAGCGTAATCAGGGCGCATAAATATCTGTATAGAGATCGGAAGGCGGTGGTACTTCGGATTTCTCGGCAAATTCCAGCGCCTGTTCCAGGGTATGGCTTACTTCAGATTCCATTCTGGCCAGGTCCTTTTCCGGTACTCCACTCTCCATAAGGGTATCGTAAGCTCGACGAAGAGGATCCATCTTTTTGTAGGTTTCTACTTCATCCTTGGTTCTGTATTTCGCAGGATCCGACATGCTATGCCCGCGAAAACGGTAGGTGCTGATTTCCAGAAGAGCAGGTCCTTCGCCGGCTCGGGCCGCATCTACATATTTCTTTACCTTCTGTTCTACATCCAGGACATCGCCGCCGCTGAAGTGATCTCGAGCCATATCGTAGGCCACAGCTCGAATACTTACATCGGCCACCGAAAGTGAGCGATACTCCGGAGTACCCATAGAGTAGTGGTTGTTTTCGCATATGAAAATTACCGGAAGATTCCAGAGGCTGGCCAGGTTTAATCCTTCATGAAAGGCGCCAATGTTAGCGGCTCCTTCACCAAAGAAACAGATGCAGACATTATCTTTTTTTCGATAACGTATGGACCAGCCAATACCGGAGGCCAGAGCCACATGCCCGCCTACAATTCCGTGGCCTCCCATAAAGTTCTTCTCCTTGCTGAAGAAGTGCATGGATCCGCCTTTACCCTGGACAATGCCGGTTTTCTTTCCCAGTAATTCTGCCAGCAATGCAGCGGGATCCAGTCCTCTCTGCAATGCATGTCCATGATCCCTGTACGTGCTCACAACATAGTCATCTTCCCTCAGTGCATTCAGGGCACCCACACCCACAGCTTCCTGACCAATGTAAAGATGACAGAAGCCGCCAAACTTTCCCTGGGCATAAGCTTTGGCCGCGGTTTCCTCAAAACGACGAATCATTAACATTTCTCCGTACATTTTGAGCAGTAAGTCCCGGTCATTGCCCTGGACTTTCTTGATGGGTATTTCTTCTGGTAAAGGGATGGAGTGGCTGCGCTCTTTCACGTTTCTGAGTAGAACACCCTGGCCTGTCGTGGGCAAGCGGATTTTTCTGCATTCCCGGGAAGTCATCCATGAATGTCTTTACATGAGCAATCCCGGATGGAATTGGATTAGATTGGGTGCACTGCACACCGGAACGAAGTTATGATGCAAAAGAATAGAAGAATTCAATCAAATCAGTTGCTTCAGACCAGCGAAAGGATGGGTTATGAATCCTCGGTAGCGGTCTCAAGGAAGGATGTATTGCCAGGTATGCAGAAGAGAATACTTACATTGCTGTTTATCGTCTCTGTTGGCGTTGCCTGTAGCCCCGCAGGTTCGGATCCGACGAATGGAGCGTCCGAAGCGGAGCTTTATGGAAATACCCAGCCTCATCTATATCTTTCCGGGCAGTTTGATCCTTACTCGCATGCTGACTTTACCACCCTGGAAAAGGCGGGCATACCTGCTTCCAGGAAAGGGATGGTCTTAAGAAAGGAGACCACAGAGGCCCTCAAGAAGATGCTTTTCCGCTTCAAGAAGGATCATCCCAATATTCGATTCTGGGTTCAGAGTGCTACAAGACCATTCTACTCGCAAAAAGGAATCTGGGAAGCGAAGTGGAATGGTCAGCGCAAAGTATCGGGGATGGACCTGCGAACCATTAAGGACCCATTGAAGCGAGCCCGAATGATCCTGGAATACTCCAGTATGCCCGGAACATCTCGTCATCACTGGGGCACGGACTTTGACATAAACAGTTTGAATCCTGCGTACTATCGCAGCGGCACAGGAAAAGTCATTTATGAATGGATGCTGGCCAATGCACCTGACTTTGGTTTCTGCCTGGTGTACACCGAAGGAAGGGATGGCGGATATCAATGGGAGCCCTGGCACTGGTCTTACAGACCGCTTTCTGCACCCATGCTTCGAGACTGGAATCGGCTTTATGATGCGAACAAGATTCGTACAAACTTTTCCGGTTCGGATGCAGCCTTTCATCTGGCTCCGGAATATGTAAACACCATTGGCGCTGCCTGTAAGTAATCAATAACGTCGCGGTCGGGCTACTCCTGCAGCGCCAGAGATCCGTAGTTCCAGAGTGCCGTAGTCCTGAAGTGCTATTCCATTTCAAGTTTTCGCTTGATGGATGCCGCTACATCAGCCCGGACTTTGGACATATCCAGATGTTTGCCCGGGCACTGAGTATTCTGGAGCTCTCCATGTCCTACGATGCGTTCCGGTGGAATGTTGTATCGCATGGAAAGATTGGTTAAAAGTTGAATCAGGGCCTCATATTGAAGCGGATGTACATCGTGATTTTCGAAGTTACCTACCAGGGCTACAGCAATTCCAAGATAATTTACATAAGAAATTCGCGTGCTGTAGTTCAGGGTGCGCTTGTCCCATAGTCCGCTCACTTCAATCTGGCCGATGGAGGTATTCATACTTCCATTGTTTATCAAGAAATGGTATGCGATATCCGGCCAGCCATGCTTCTTCTTATGGAGTGCCCGATAATATTCCAGATTTCCGGAATCGCCAGCGGTATGATGAACGACTATAAATCGCCATCGCATTTCCCTCCACATGTAGTCCCCCAGTAAGTACAGAAAGAATACAGCACTGGCAATCAATAGGAGCTTGAGCCATGGGCGACGCCTCTGTGGGACAGGCTCCGGGGGCTGAGGATTGAACCCACGAGTTTTCTGAAATAACCTGGAACTCATGTATCGGTGATATGTTGGAAATGTAATTCTCTCAGAAAAGTGTTTTCTCCTGGAGAATCAGAAAATCCTTCAAGGTTATAGCGTTTATTCTGGATCCGCCAGACGAAACGATAGAATCTTGCCGTACTGGATTTGCAGGTTGAAGCTCTTTTCCAGAGGGCTACTCAGCAGAAGCTCCAGAAAGCAGCGAATCACTCCTCCATGGGTGACTACAATTACATGAGGATTGGTCTGTGAATTCCGGTCAGGCTGAGTTTTCTCAACCTTCTGGTGAAGCATCTTCCAGTAGAATTGCTTCACCCGCGAATGGAGTTGAAGGTAGCTCTCACCTCCGGGAGGGGCTACATGGACCAGATCTGCCATCCAGTGCGAAAGCTCTGCTTGCGGGATTTCGTTGTAGTTTCTGCCCTCCCACTCTCCAAAGTTCACCTCCATAAGATTCGAATCCAGCTGCAACTGCATATCCGGCCTTGCATATCGCTCCACCAGGAAGTCTCCCAGGAGGCGGCAACGTTTCAGAGGACTGGACCAGATGGCTGTGGGTGAGGGACAGATCTTCTGAAGTTCAACGAATATCTGATCGAATTGATCTTCAAAACCGGCTTCAAGATCCAGATCGCTCTGACCGTAACACATTCCAGTAGGTGCCACGGTCTTTGTGTGACGAATCAGATGTAGTTCCATGACATGGCCGCGGTTAGATAGATAGTTACTTCTGTTAGCTGCTGCAATGCACCCAGTGTATCTCCGGTATAGCCTCCCAGCCATTTTCTGATGAGGCGAATCCAGTAGAAAGTCATGGCCAGAGCAGGAAAGAATCCCAGGATCATAAGCGGGCGATCATAAAGTATCAGCGCAGAAAATACGAGCGCTGCCAGACCGATGATCCTATATCCCCGGGGAAGGCGAGTGCTTGCCATGGGTTTGGATTTGCTCATGGCGGATGAGCTTGCATTTCGCATGAAGTCTACCAGCGAAGAGGCCAGATAGCGACTGGCCGTATGCGCGAATATTAAGATAAGTGCGAAATCTACGCTGCTTTGAGAGGCAATGGAATAACTGGCAGCAAATTTAAGAGCCAGTATGAAGATCAGCGCCACAGTTCCAAAGGTGCCAATCCGGCTATCTTTCATTATTTCCAGAATTCGATTCCGGCTCCAGCCGCCGCCCAGAGCATCTGTGGAATCCGCCAGACCATCTTCATGAAATGCTCCGGTAATCCAGATGGATGCCAGCATTGAAAACAGAACAGCAATAGAAGGATGCCAGAAGATCGCACTTACCACAAAGATAAGAGCGCAGAACGATCCTACCAGAACACCAATCCAGGGGAAATAAGCTCGGGATAGCTGTAGTTTTTCCGGGTTATGATCTACTTGAAAGGGAAGAGGAATTCTGGTATAGAAAGTCCAGGCGATGAATAGCAGATTCAGATGATGCTTTAGCCGGTTTAGCACGATAATTATCTCTTACTTCCCAATTACAGGTAACGATTCGTTGGAAGCCTGATTTCGCGGGAATATACCCTGGATCCTGAATCATGAATCATCGAATGGCTTCAGTTGCATCTCCTTCGGAAACCTCGGTGCACGGAATGCTGGTGCCCTGAGACCGTAATCCTGAAATTTATACCTGACTGGAGCTCGAGACGCCTGCACTTTCAAAACTGGCCATTTCATTCAGGAAGGCCACAGCGCTTCGCACAATCGGATAGGCCAGAGCACATCCGGTGGCTTCACCCAATCTCATTTCCAGATCCAGCAAAGGCTCGGCTCCCAGTATATTCAGCAAATGTGCATGTCCCTTTTCCCGGGACTTGTGGCAGAACACAGCCGAAGTTACAATCTCAGGATTTCGCCGGTAAGCGATGAGAAAGGCTGCGCCAGATATAAAACCATCAATCAAAAGAAGCATTCCCTGCTCATAGGCTTCGGCCATGGCCGCACTCATCTGTGCGATCTCAAAGCCTCCGAAGGCCAGAAGTACTTCTAAAGGATCCGAAATGTCTGGTTTTCTATCTCTGGCCTTCTGCAAAATCTTGAGTTTCTCCAGCTGGCCATCTGGTTCCAGGCCGGTGCCTGCACCCACGCATTCTTTTAGTGTCAGATCGCTAAGACAATGCAGTATGAGGCTTGCGCTGGAGGTGTTTCCAATACCCATTTCCCCAAAGCCAATGACGTTGCTTCCTCGCATGCGCAGCCGATGTATCAATGTAATGGCCTGCTCTTCGCAGAACTTCCATTGATTCAGACTTATGGCATCTTCTATCAGGTAATCTGCGGTGCCTTCGCCTGCACGCATGGAAATTAAATTTGGATGATTGATGGCCGGACCAGCAACTCCGCAATCAGCGATTAGAAGTTCCATCCCTGCCTGACGTGCGAATACGTTGATGGCCGCACCTCCATTCAGGAAGTTCTGCACCATTTGGGTAGTGACTTCTCTGGGAAAGGCGCTAATGCTATGAACGGAAGCACCGTGGTCTGCCGCGAATACTACGATGGTGGGTCGATTTAAGAAGGGAGTGGTGGTTCTTTGAAGCTTGGCGATTTGGAAGGCCAGCTTTTCAAGCTGTCCCAGAGAACCTGGTGGCTTGGTCTTTCCATCAATGCTTGCCTGAATTTGCAGGCAGAGCTCATCCTCAGAAACGGAAGCGACGGAATTCAGCTCTTTTCCTTCCGGCTGATTCAAAATCTCCCCGGCGGCATCGCTGCGTGGATTCATCGGCTATCTCTCTGCATCATAGCGCGCACCGGGAAAAATTTAGGCAGGCACCGGACCATCGGTCCGGCCACCTGTAATCGGTCCAATTCAACAATGAATTCAAGCAGCAGAAACCACAGTTTCCCGGTTGCTATAGATCTGAACCATGCGAACCGCTCCCAGAAGAACACCTGAATAGATCAGATCTCCGGCCAGGGTATTCCAGAAGAATGGAATGGCATTGATGTAGCACAGTGCCAGACCAGAAAAGCTATGAGCATACATTCCGCTAAATGCGAACACTGCAAGGTTAGAAATAACAAAGAATGCGATGGAGGATCCAAGGCTGGCTACAGGCACTCCTGTAAAAAAGCTTTTGTTATCTCGATTGCGCAGCATTCCGCCTGCAAATACTGACATCATCAGTCCGCCATATACAGCCAGGCGAAGTTCCATACTTTCAATTCCAATCAATAGATCGCTGATGAGCATGGCTACCATGACGATGGAAAGTCCCCATTTACGGCTGGCGAAGATATAACCACCCATCATGCCCAGTGCTGCGATGGGTGCGAAGTTTGCTGGATGGGGTACAATCCTGGCTACAACTGCAAAGCCAATCATGCCTGCGATAAGCAGTGCATTTAATGCAATTTGTTTCTTATTTGTTTCCATGTTTTTCTCCTCAATTATTTCTGATTTGAAGCTGATTACTCCGCAGCTTCTTCCGGACTGGCTGCAGACTCACTGCAGCTTTTTCTGTTTTCATATGTAAGATAGCACCAGCGAACACTGTCTCCGGTTTTAACTTTCATGGAGCCCACACCCAGGTTGGCCATTTTTCCATTAACTGCATAGATCCAGTATTTGCCTTTATCATCATCATTGGAGGGAGCAACGCCCTGGATGGTGGTGATCAGCGCTTTCTCTCCATCTCCTTCTTT
>JBHIXQ010000037.1:0-11258 GCA_041984705.1 Leptonemataceae bacterium
CCTTGAGATCATCTTTTTTCAGCTTTTCCAGATAATATACGGTGCAACGGGAAAGCAGAGGACCAATGACCTCGAACCTGGGATTTTCCGTAGTAGCTCCAATAAGCAGAATGCGGCCGGACTCTGCGCTTTCCAGAAGCGAATCCTGTTGAGCTCGATTGAATCGATGGATCTCATCCAGAAATAAAAGAGCACCTTCCATGTGGCTGCGAGAGGCTTCCAGAACCTGACGCACCTCTTTGACGCCGCAGCTGACCGCACTCAAGAAGAACGAAGGTCTTTTCCAGTGCGATGCAAGGATGGTGGCTATGGTAGTTTTTCCGGTGCCCGGCGGGCCGGATAGGATCAAAGAATGAGGAGGTAATCGCTTCAAGCGCTGAAGCAGGGATTCATGTCCTACTAGCTCATCCCAGTCACCAGGACGCAACCGCTGCGCCAGAGGCCCATCGGAAGGCCTCTGGAACAAATCCCCCCCCCCGACCGGGGAATCAGGAGCGGACATTTCGGTTGGCTACGCTTTCGCGTACATCTTCCTGCACCCGGTCCAGAACTCGAATCACATCTTCAATCAAGGCTTCCTGAGATTCAGGATCGCCCATATCTTCCATGATGTTGCTCACAGAATTCTGTAGAATGCGGCTCAGTCTTTCGGTGCCTTCGGGACCGGAAAGAGCTGCCTCCAGCCCATCGTTTACGGTAGCATGCACTGACATCAGAATCAGACGAACAATGGGTCCAATGGGTGACAGAAGATATGGTTCCATCGCACGATTGATGGAGTAAGAAACCATTTCTGAAATCTGAGGTTGAATTTCAGGAATTACCTTCTTCGCCACACTGGCCATTTGATTGCTGAGCAGATTCTCCACTGCATCCCGGGTTTCGCCTTCCATGCGAATTCCGGTGCGCTTCAGAGATGCTTTGGTCTGATCCAGAATGTTCAGAACAACGAGACCACTGATCTCCTCGGCAATAATACCGGCATTGCTTTTGATTATATCCGGTGCAAGACCATCGTCCGGAAGCCATCCGTTCTGGCGAATACGCATATAGAACGGTATAACACGTAGCAATCTGAACCAGGCCGCATGATGCGGAGGAAATAGATTGAACACTTCATAGGATTGTCGCACAGGGAAAAGATACCATTTGCGATAACGCTTCTGAACAATTGCCATTATCCATCGCGCAAGAAAGTCGAGCAAAAAGAAAAGTACGAACCATCGATCAATTAGATGAAAGTAGTCCTTCTTCTCTCCGTCTTCGCCAATCCAGCGAAAGTAATTTTGATTCATGAGGTACATTACCTCTGAGTCAAAGAACTTGAATTTTTCCTGATAATTGTCCGGTGTCAGATTTTCCTGACTGAAAAATTCCCTGAATGCATCCTTGGCTGAATCATCTTCATTGGGATACTCTTCGCGCATCTTGTTTTTAATGCGTTCGAGAACTCCATCTTTTTCTGCCAGATAGAAGTGACTGTCCACACCACGGCGATTGATCATATCCACCGTCATCTCGATGAGAGTTTCACGGCTCTGCACGGAGGTCTGTCTGGCCTGAAGATTGGCCGGGTTTTCTGCAAGTTCGCCCAGCGCACTTTTTAGATTCTTGATTTCGTCTTTGTAGGAGTCTACAAATCGATGGGATTCAATGCCCTTGACAGGGTCATATTGTTTCACCAGTCCAGGAGCATAATCCAGATACACATCCCGAAAGGTCATCCGGGCGTAGGGAATTTTCCAGAGGTAGGATGCGTCAAAAACTACCAGCGAAATATTGGCAAAAGCTACCAATGCGAAAAGAATTTCGTAGAGAGTAACTACTAACTTCTTCTCTTTTCGGGTAGATTGGTTCTGATCCCAGAGCTGCTCCAGAGCCCTTTTTTCCATGGGAGGAGAGTTTACAGTAGCGCGCCCTGCGGTAAAGTGGAAACCGATGGCCGCTATTAAAAAAGAAGAAAGTGCCGGATCGGGCCGAGCTGGCCTTTTCATTGTCCTGGAAGGCATCGATGGATCAGGAAAAACCACGGCCTGGGAGTTCCTGAGAGAGGCCCTGGCTTCGGATGCGGATGTGATTTTCCTCCGGGAGCCCACAAATCTGCCCACAGGACAGAGACTACGTGCCTGTTTGCAGGGAAAATCGCCTGCTCCCGAAACAGATGATGGATGGATGGAGCTCTTTCTGGCGGACAGGCGAGCCAATGTTACAGAAAATGTGATTCCGGCTCTTTCTCAAGGCAAGGTCATTGTGCAGGATCGCTATATCTATAGCACCGCTGCCTATCAGTCCGACAATACAGATCGGGCCGTTGAACTTCTGGAATTACAGAACGAATTTCCAGTGCCGGATGGAATCATATTTCTGGATCTGACGCCAGAGCAGGCTCTACAGCGCATTGATAGCAGATCTGGCTCGGAAGGCAGAGAGCATTTTGAAACACGGGATAGACTGGAACGAATTTATGCCAACTATCAAAGCATTCTACCAGAGAACTGCTATCGCGTAGATGCACTGAAGCCTGCCCTGTCAGTGGGCCAGGAGATTCTCAACAGGATTCAATCACTGCGATCGAAAATTGGAGTCTGACGACCCCTCTCATCTGGCTTTTTTAAGGATCTTTTGATCCAATTTCTTTATCTGGAGAGTAATCATGAAGATTTATACAAAGACCGGCGATGCAGGACAAACTGGCCTGGCCAACGGAAAGCGAGTATTCAAAGATCATCTGCGAGTGGAACTCTACGGAACCTCCGATGAGTTGAATTCCGTCATCGGCCTGGGGCTTTCCTTTCTGCAGCAGGAGTTGAGCGACGGAAGAGTCCAGAAATCTGCGTTCGAAACCGTTGAAGACCAATTGCATGCCATTCAGAGTTTGCTATTTGAGCTGGGAGCGGAACTGGCTGGCTTTCCCACAGAGGAAGGCTCCATTTTGCAGACCGACGTGGACCATATTGAAGGCTGGATCGATGAAATGAATCTGGAGCTTTCCGAAATGAAGCAGTTCATTCTGCCAGGCGGAGAAGCTTCATCGGCCCAGTTCCACATAGGTCGAACGGTATGCAGAAGACTGGAGCGATTGCTGGTGCATGCAAATCGCATGGGAGCCATGCCTGTGGAGGAATTGAATTCCGATGGCGCAAACGATATGACTCAGGGAGAAATCCTGGGCGCCACGGGTATGATCTGGGTAAATCGACTTTCGGATTATCTCTTTGTTCTGGCAAGACACTGCCAGAGACTGAACGGCGGACAGGACATTCCCTGGAAAAGTCGAATGCAACGGCCTTCCCGAAAAAGGAAGTGAGCAGACAATGAAGTATTCAGCATCCACCGTCACAGAGTATCTGAATCAGATACCTCCGGAACGCAAACCGGACATACAGAAAGTTCGTAAAGCCATCAAGTCCGCCCTTCCGTCGGGATATCAGGAATTGATCCAGTACGGAATGATTACCTACGCAGTTCCGTTAAAACGTTATCCAGCTGGATACCTGGAGAAATCAGATACTCCGGTGCCTTTTTTGAGCATCGCATCTCAAAAGAATCACATGGCCATCTATATGATGTGCGTTTACGGAAAGGAAGAAGAGAATTTTCGCAAGAGATACAGAGAAACCGGCAAGAAGCTGGACATGGGCAAATGCTGTATTCGCTTCAAAAAGCTGGAAGACCTTGCTCTGGACGCAGTATGTGCAGAGGTGCGGGAATGGACAGTGGATCGATTCTTGAATAAATACGAGCAAGGACGAAAAACTGCAAAGAAACCCGGCAAAGGAGTTTCACCGCAGGGTTCAAAAGCCAGTCCAGCTTCAGTAAAAAAGCAGTCCGCGAAAAAGTCCGTGGAACGGAACTCAGACAAAAAGAAATCCGCGAAAAAGACATTCGCCAGAAAAAAGGCGCTTCGAGCCTAACATCAGTTTTCGCTGGAAAGATTGCGAATCTGGTCTCTAAGTCGAGCCGCTTCTTCGAAGTTTTCCGCTTCTACGGCCCGCTGCAACATGGCCTTCAGTCGATCCAGTTCGGAAACAGGCTCTGTCTCGCTTTCGCTTTCCTCTTCTACCAGGGATTCTTCGGCGGACTCTGCTTTTCCCTCTTCGCCTATGGTCACCGCTGCTTCTTTGTAGACCTTTTCATTCATATAAATAGGACAGCGAGCTCGAATGGCCAGTGCCACCGAATCCGAAGGTCTGGCATCCAGCTCAACAATTCCATCTTCGGACTGAATTACAATCCTGGCATAGAAGACGTTTCCGATGATGTCATTTATAACCACATGTAGAATCCTGGCTTCCAGCTCTCGAACCATCTGAATCATTAAATCATGACTGTTGGGTCTTGGAGGAGTAACTCCGTCCAGCGCGCTGGAAATGGAATAGGTTTCCAGAGGTCCAATAAAGATGGGCACAACCCGGGCGGATTCATCGGTGGTGGGCTTTAAAAAAATGGCAAATCCAACATTGGTTATGGATACGTCTGAAATAGTAACCTCAAATGCATTCTCTGGTAACATGCTATCTCCAGTTAACGAGGATGCTCCGAGACACCTCTGTCCGCAAATGTTTTTTGGAACTCTCCAGCATCAAAGTGAGCTTAACCGGGAAATAGTCTCGCTCCGGCCTGTTCTGCAGAATGCCTTCCTCTTTTTGAAGGGCGGCCAGAAGTGTGCCCAGATAATCAAAGCACCATACCCCGTTCTTTTCCAGTCTCTTTCCTTCCAGCTCGCCCAGGACTTCCATACCAGAAGTGGGATGCTGGATCAAATAGCTGCAATGCAGATCTTTTCTGAGTTCACTCCGCTCCTCCAGGGAAGCCTCCCTGTTCCAGCGCACCAGATAACCAACAGTAATGGGTGCTTCAAAATAGATGAAATAATTCCATTCTTTCCAGGTGCTAATCTTGTGATCGTCAGAAACGGTGAATTCTACTGTAAGATGATCGGACACTGAATCCGATTGAAAGCCATGATCATTGCAGGCATCCGAGGCTGCATCGTAATCCGGGCAGAACTGGCTGGATTGTATTTCCAGGGGGCCGCCATAATTGCAGGAGCAGAGAAATACTACGGGTAGAAAAGCATAGATGGCGTATATATAGAGAGGATGGTTCAATCGAAGTCTATTTTTCATGGAGTATAGGGTATTTTTCTGAGCCGCGAAATGGATCAGGAGCTGATGTAGATTAATCGCATATCATTAAAAAGTGCAAGTACCTCTGCGTTACGAAAGAACTCTGGACTGTGCAAGAAGGGACGAAAGGAGTATCTTTCGAAATAAAGCAGAGGTTCTGCGTAGATTCCACCATAAAGATAAACCCGATGAATATCGTCCTCCAGGCTGGTGCGAACAGCAGCAAACTCGGTAATATAGCCGGGATCCAGTTCTACCCTGGGCAAACCATACTCCTGGTATTTGTACTCCAGAGCCAGGCATCTCTTTCGAATATCCACCATCTCTTCGCGGCCTATGGGCCGTGCCAGAGAGAATATATGCATCTTTTCGCGCTCTGGAAAAGAATAGAGTGAAGGTACCGGATCCAGGGCATCGGTTCTGGCTTCAAAGTCGATGGTTCCGAACTCCGCAGTTACTCGTTTGCGCATCTCTTCAATAGCGCCATCTTCGTCATAGCCGCATGCGATGTACATCCTGGCCCCTGCAGGCTCAACAATCTCAGGTTTCCATTTACCGCTACCTACCATAGGCCTGCCGATTGTAGCATGGCAGTGGGCCAGGCCAAATAGAATTTGACCGGAAAAGGGAAAAATGAATGCTACAGACCATGACTCAGGACACCCGGGCCGGGGATCTGGCCTACGCCGATGCCAGAGATCGATTGGAAGCCGAGATTGAGCGATTTGCTCGCCAGAGTGGTCAAACAAGCCTGGAAATTCCGGCGATAAGCTTCGAAAAAGGGGAAACCAGATTTGAATTCTTACCGGAGGACCTTCCGGAAGAGAAAATACTGGAAGGGCTGAAGGTAATCAAGAATCACATTGAACACATTCGAATCCATACTCTGGATCCTGGATATGTGGTTTTTCAATCCCTGGGACCCAACCTTTATGATACAAAGCACTTTCTTTCCGGAATCAAGTTCAAGTTTGTAAGCATTACCAATAACTATCGCGTAGAAGCCTCCAGGTCCGGCAATTTCAACGAATCCGAACTGCAAACCTGCATTGAACTCTTTCAACTATTCAATCCCGGTAAGAAAGAAACGGATCCTACCAAAAAGCTGGAACAACTGGGAGTCACAGTATTTCCTCCGGAATCGGTTCAGGACTCCAACAATGGTTCGGCCGGAACCAATCCCTGGGGTCCCATTGCAGGATACGATTCCATAAAAAGAGAAGTAGAGGAATGCCTGCTTCTGCCAGCCCGACACATGTCTGTGTTCCAGGGTGTTGCGCAGCTCACCAGGGGCGAAGGAGCAGCCAATCTTCCCGGTGCCATTCTATTCGAAGGACCTCCTGGAGTAGGTAAAACCACCATTGCCAGGCTGGCAGCTCAGGCCGCGGGATTGCCTCTCATCTATGTGCCGGTGGAAAACATACTTTCGAAGTTCTACGGCCAGAGCGCTCAAAACCTGGCTTCCATCTTTGACACAGCCAGTCTCTTCGAACGAGGGATTCTTTTTCTGGATGAAATCGATGCTCTGGCCACCTCCAGGGAAAGCGGACTCTTTGAAGCCACCCGCAGGGTTCTATCCGTTCTTCTGCGAAAGATCGATGGCCTGGATCGCACCGGTGGACTGCTTACAGTAGGTGCCACAAACAGAGCTGAAGACCTGGACCATGCCCTGCTCAGTCGCTTTGACCAGATTCTTAGATTTCCATTACCCAATGAACAGGAACGTTCGTCTATATTCCAGTCCTATGCGGCCCATCTGTCGGCCGAGGCCCTGGGGATTCTGGGACGAGAATCGGACGGGCTCTCGGGACGTACGATTCAAGACATCTGTGAAAGCGCGGAGCGCCGATGGGCCCGCACTCTAATAGAGAAGAAACAGGCACTGAGCACTCCGGAAGCAGAGACCTACATTCGAGTGCTCAAAGAAAAGAAAGCCGGAATGCTTTAATTTTTTTGTGCAGTGCAGGAAAAATGGATTTGACCGGAGCAAAGCACTCGTTACATTGATCCCAGCGTGCAGCGCAATAGCGCCAATCGCTTTTCGCATGAACACTCTTCCTGCCCCCGGATTCCCCCCCGGGGGTTTTTTTTGTACCCCACCACGCCATTTTCTTCCGCAAAACCGAGCCTGATTCGGATAATTCCCTTTGCGGTGCACCAAAACCGGTCTCTCGGACAGCGTACCTGGGCTTCCTGTACTTGCCCCGGATGCTAATCTCGGCCTCGAATCACCCACCACCTATCTCGCAGCCGACAATATCCGGTCTGTGCTCGGCCCATTTTCAGGAGCAGATCAGGCCGATGGGTGGGTTATTGTAAAAAAAAATGAAGATAAATCAGAATTCTGAAAAAAAATGATTGCTACTGACCGGCTGGCCAGTCAGTATAGAGGTATAGGAATTCCAGCGAATGGTTCAATCGCCCAATGGGGGCCAATCTTCGCAGGATTTCTTATCCGGGGGCTGGCCATAGAATCAGCAAGGCCAGTGCGAGGGGGAGAAGCCGCGATTCGAATGGAAATTCGGCGTGACCGGGATGTTTTTAATGCGAAGGTCTACAGGTAAGTACTGGAATAGAAAAAAAAGTAGATCTTCGCGGTTTGCGAATAGGTGGCGAGGGGCTGACTGTCTGGCCACTCAGGAAGGAGTGTTGGTATGAGGTTCATGTATGCAAGTATGGTTCTGGCCATGCTATTCACAACCGCGTGCGGTAGCCAGGATGAGGGATTGCCAATTGCCATTTTTGAGCCGGTAGCAGAAGACCCTACAGATACGAGGACTCCCCTGAGCTCCAACCCGGGAGATATTGAGCTTCCGGATCCTCCTCCCACTTTTGGTAATTCAGGCCCGGAAGCCTTTCTGCGAATCTCACCTCTGGGACAGGAACACCATGGAGAATTTGAAATAGTGTTCTCCCATCCCATGGATCTGGCCTCCATTCAGGCCGGCATCTCTCTGGTATCGGATGGCGGAGCCAGTCCAGCCGGTCCAGCCCCGGGAGGTACACTTACCTTTCTGAATTACAGACAGGCCATTTTTACTCCCTATGCTCCTCTGGATGAGAATGAGGGGTATCAGGTGAACCTGCCCGGAACAGTCACTACGGTTTCCGGCGATCCTCTGATCTCAGACAGTCAACAGTTGAGCTTTCACACCCGGCCCTGGTTTGAAATGACTCATGCCATCAATGGCATGCCCCATGGGCAGAGAGGTATTGGAATCGATAATGGCGGAAGCCCGGCCATCATTCTTACTTCCAACTGGACCAACGGCGACTTCATTTCCAGACTGAGTTTGCATAAACTGTCCGGCGGCGAATTCGAAATCTGCACAAACTGCAGCTCGGGGAGTACAACCATAAATCTGGGCACGTCTGGCCTGCCGCCGGATGTTGGGATCAATCAGTATTACTATCAGATAGAAGCAGAAGATGGAACGGTACGACATTACCCGTTCGCTTTCGCATACGGAGATATGGCGGCCACCCCTGCAGCGCTACAGGGCGGTGCCGCTTCCGTATTTCTGGACGGGCAATATCTTTTGCCTACTCTGAGCCGTACCCTGGAGCGATTCGCCGGGCAGGACTTCCTGCTTAATGGAGATACATTTAACGATTTCGCCAATGCAGAAAGAACGTCCACCAAGCGAGCAGGATGCATTGGATACGGATCCTTTGATTTTATTCGCTCTTACGGAAATGGATCCGGAACCTACGGAGATGGCTATTGCGGTTACTTTGTATCCAATGGAGCGGAGCTTTGTGCTGACGTGGGACTTTTTGAGGTATGTTCCGAAAGCGACGTTACCCTGGATGTTTATGTGACTGGAGTGAACATTCCAGGAGGCGTAGACGGAAACGAAAACATTGCAGCCACCATCTCTGTTCCGGCGGGAACAGAGGATGCGCGTGTGCAATTGAGCGCTCGAAAGGCCTACCTGGATCTAAGAATCATAGCAAATTTAGAAGATGGTCTGGTTTGCGTCGGTGGTTGCATCGTATCCGAGAATACCAAAATTGAATTCAGCGCAAAAGCAGAGTTAAACCGCGACCATCCCAATGACTTGAGAACATCCATCTCCCTGGCCGACATTGAATCTCTGAGCGATGGCAGTCTAAGGCTAACAATTAAGGAACCCTACGGTGCCCCCAACTTCGTCTGGAGCGACTGGACCAATCATTTGACCGTGCATGATCTTAGCTTCGTAGACAGCACCAGCTGGGTGGCGGATCTGCTCTCCAGCGTGGTGGAATCCATCGGCAACGATATTGTGCCTGCAGTGAAGCCCGGTATTGTTCGGGACGTTCTAAAGGATTTTAAGCAAAGAATCGCAGTAAATGTTTTGAATTCCTTTCTGAGTTCGCTTGCAACCCAGGGTGTAGAATTGAGCCTTCCTCCTTATTTGCCGGCGCCCTTGAATCAGCTGGATCTGGCCGTACAGGTTCAGCTGGAACAAAACAATGATTTAATCAAGTCTCTGAGCTTCAGGGATGGGGGATTACTGACTAACGTCAATGCCGGAATGTTTGTTACCAACAATTGCGCCACATGCGAAAGACCACAGGACGTCATCGCTCCGCCATTACAGGGGCCCCAGAGTTTTATCACCAGTCCCTACACTCTTAATCGGAACTATCTATTGAATAAGAGCAGTTCCTATCCAGGTACCTTGCTGGCGCTTCATCAGGATGCACTGAATCAGTTGCTCTACCAGCTCTGGAGCAATGGCGGACTTAATCTTACACTGGATGAACCTTTTATTAGCCAGGTAAATGCATACGCAGGGGAGATTCCGTCCTTAACATTGACATCCAGTTTACTCAGGGCAGGAACCATACTCAATGTTCTGGCGCCGGGAAGAGATAACCTGGTTCGCCTGGATGGAGGTTCCATTGTTACAATCAATGACGACGACCCTGTGGAACTGAGGCTGCGACCAAGACAGACTCCGTATATTCGAATCCTGCCTACATTTACCTCATCCGGCACTCGAGAGCTACAGCTTCAGGTTTCGGATCTGGAGATTCAAATTGTAGGAAATCCAGGGGGAAGCGAGTATCTAATGGCCACCATTATGGCCCACGCAACCGTAAATGGAGCCGCGGATCTGGTTCCTTTTAGCAATCCTACTTCGAACCCTTCCATGAACAACCTTCAGGCTCTGAACGTAACCTTAAGTACCGAAGAACTCTTCTATACCATCCAGGCAATGGATGGCACCACGCGAAATCCCATGGGACTCAGTCCGGACCAGGTTCGTCAGGTAGCCCAACCGCTGGTGCGCTCATTGATTGTTCCTCTATTGAACAATGTCTTGAAAGAAGTGCCTTTGCCGGCCACTGCCGAGCTGTCCACATTTACCAGCGGGGGTTCCAACTGTGGCTTGAACCTGAGTACGGATCGTATACTGGCAGATAATCTTCCAGTGAACGATACTGCAACTCCTATGATTCTTCTGAGGCTTCGCACACCTGGAAGCCTGTACGTTCCCGGAGTCACGAATCCCGATGTTCTCGAAAATTTAATCGGATGTAACTGAGGCCCGTAGCTTTGAAGCGAAGAATTAACATACTTCTGGCGCTCTGCCTGCTTCTGGGAAGCTGCAAGGCTGCGAACGATGATTATGATCATCTGTTTGCCCAGCTTTCCAATGATCGATTTCAGTTTTTCAATCTGCTAAACGATTATCCGGCGCTAAAATCCAGTGTATCCAGCCTTGAGCCTGCTCTATTCAATGAGACTATGTTTCGCAGCATGAATCGTAACCCGGAAGCCGGTGAAGGATTTCTGCGCCTGGCCTCCGAAGTGCTGCTGGATCTGGATCCATCCATCCAGGATATTCTGGCCAATGCCTCTATATTGATGGGCCGAGCCCGAGTGGATTCGGCAGCGTTCGATACTGCCATGGGCTACATGGATCGCCTCAGAGGCTCTTCCCAGCCATTCCTACACGATGGAATGCCGTTTCAAAGGATAGGATTCCAGGATACCTTTGATAGCTCCAGTCGAGATTCTGTACGCGATCTTACCAATCGAACATCGGATTTCCTGGCACAACCTTCTGTAGCAACGGATGTCACAGAAATCCAGGCATTCTTAATCAAGATGCTCCAGACCAATGCGAATTCCAG
>JBHIXQ010000038.1:0-10998 GCA_041984705.1 Leptonemataceae bacterium
GGCGGATTCTCCAGCGGCGATCTGGAAGAGATGGGCCGGCAAGCCCAGATGGAACAGGGAATCGGGGATGAGTTTACCGATGAAGAGCTGGCCACCATTCGCACGGAAATCGTAGATTTTCCCCAGGAACTGCGAAAAGCCATAATCGATGCAGTAGTTAACGAGAAATTATCCCATCCGGATCAGCGAATGCTGATGAACATGATTGTGGATCAAGCAGATCCAGATCAGATCGCCGATTTCCTGGAACCCAGGATGGGCTTTCGCGCGGATACATCCCCGCCGGATGTACGCAAAGACGGCGTACCTATTATTTATGCAGATGAGTTTTCGCCGGAAGCTCTGGGCCGCAAAAGGCGAAGGGCCAAAATGATGCTTCTGGGCCTCAGTGGAGTGGTACTGGGTCTGCTGGGGGTATTTGGCGGATTGTTGCTCTATCGAAATCTATCCATTCAGGGAATGTATGAGTCCGGTCTGGAAAAACTTCAGGAAGCTCGCCAGGCAGCTCCCGACAGAAAAACAGAGCTGGCCAGAGAAGCGGAAAGCTATTTCCAGAGAGCGCTGGAATCGGATGACGGGGTCTATGACGTAGAGTATCTAAACCGCTATGGAATCGCCTATCTTAAAGCAGGATTTTATGATGAGGCTTTCTACAAATTGTTCGGAAAGATTGAGCCCGAGTATCAATGGAATGATCCTTCCTTTCGCGCACCTCTTATCAACGTTGCTGAAAACTCTCGCTGGTATGGCCCCTCCGAAAGAAAGGAAGGGTATCAAACCACATTCGTAGACAAAGACAGGCTGCCGCGCAAAGTGCAGATCCCCGGAGCCTACATCGTATCAAGGCTCAGGGATCGAGAGATGGATCGGGAAAATCTTATGGCCCTGGGTCGCTTCCATTCCCATAACTCCAGACGTTTCCTTTCAACAGAGGAAGGGCAGAAATACAAGAATGACCAGCTGGGCATCGATTACTATCGTTTGATCACTACGCTTCTCAATCAACCCAATGATCCGGAAGCTCTGGCCGGCATTGGAAAGATCCACTACAATCGCGAAGAGTTCGGGGCAGCCGCGCGAAAATACAATGAAATCCTGGAAACCCATCCGGCAGAAGTAGAAGGCCATGCTGGCTTGATTAACACATACATTGAACTGTGGAAAAGAGATGGGGATCCCAGATTCGTCATCGCAAGGCACAGAGAAGCTCGGCGACTGGGCCTGGAAGAAGAATTACCTATCTATGTTGTAACGAAGCTGGCCGGCTTCTATATAGATCTGGATCCCACAGATCTGCGCATTAAATACCAGGTGGATCCGGTGGATGCTGTTTCCGGACATGATCTGGATCAGAATGTAGTTCATCTATTGAAGATCGTCTTTGATAAAGAAGAAAAGAGAGACGAAGAGACCATCAAGGGATCTGAATATGGCGAGGGCTTCTATCAGCGAGGTCGCTATCTTCTTTCCAGAGGGGAAAGCGCCCGAGCCATGCGACAGTTTGAAAATGCGGTTCGCACAGACCCCTGGCATTACCCTGCCCTGACAGAGATGGGCGAGTACTATCAGTCGGTGCTGGATTTTTCCCGGGCGGAGCAGTATTACAGAGCCGCTCTGCAAACCTACGAATCCCACAAGGAAGACTACGGAAATCGTCCGGAAGATGAAACTCTGATGGATGGGGACATTGGAAAGATCTACTTCAACATTGGTTCCCTGCTCTATCTGCAAAATGCCGGTGGTAGCGATCCTACACTGATGCCCCGATCAAGAATCTATCCTTTCCGTGCAGAAAGAGCAGAGACCGAAGAAACAGCCAATCGAAGATCCCAGTTACTGCAGGCTGCCGAGTATTTCGATACGGCCCTGGAAAAGGACCTCAAGGATTCCGATGCTATCGCAAGAGCCCACTATAGAAAAGGCTGGATTCGCTACATGGGATCGGATTTTGAATCGGCCCTGAATGAATGGAACAAACTGGACAGTAGCTACGATGCTGTGCATGAAGATCGATCTGTATTGATGGGTCGAGCCAATGCAGCCTACCATGAGGATCAGTTGAGCTACAGTCTTGGCAATTATCTAAAACTCAAGGATGAACTGGAAACAGAATCCATTCGCATTTCCAGTCCAGACGCACAGAATCGATCCCACCGACTGGTATACGAGCAGTTAACCCAGGTGTATAACAATCTGGGCGCCGTCTACGAAAAGCAATACATGGAAAAGAAAGAGGCCGGGGCCTCCCAGAATGTGCTGGATAGCCTGCAGGAGCAGGCCATGAATCATTACTGGAAATCTGTAGAAACCGCCGGTCGCATCGACCTTCCCGCCGAGATCCCGAGGCAGAATATTCAGCTGAGCTTTCCGCGCAATGGGCAGCGAGAACCTCTCCTGGATGAATGGCTGAATCCAATGCTTGAAGAGCTGGAAGTAGAGAAATAAAAATTTTAACCAGCGCCGGCCTTATCGCTGAACTAGAATACGTCTGGATCGCTCCCATAAACCGGGAGCGAAAGGTCCGGCAGACTTATCGGGTTTATACTACTTTTGAGCGGCCAGCTTCTGCTCTTTTCGCTTTCTGCGGTTCACTTTGATGGAGCGAAAGAAGGTCTTTATGTAGAAGCCATACATGGCAAACCATCGAATGAGATTCATGGGGCGAACCAGTGTTCTCCAGAACCAGCTAAGGCCGCGAACCTGAAAATAATCCGGCGCTTTACGTTCCATACCGGACAGAATATCAAACGCTCCATCCACACCGATTACTACCGCTCTGGACAGACTCTGGATATTTTCCCGGGTCCACAGTTCTTGAATGGGAAATCCCATGCCAACGAAGATAATATCCGGCGAGGACTTTCGCAGGGATTCCTTGATTCGCTCTCCCCGTTCCTCGTTGAAGTAACCTCCCTGACGTCCGATGATTCGAACCCCTGGAAAGCTTCTAGTCAGATTCAAAAATACCTTCTCCAGGTATTCCATGCGGGATCCCAGAAGATAGATGGTGAATTCTCGCTTAACGCTCAGTCGGATTACATCCATGAGAAAGGCGATCATGGGGATGCGTTCCTTTAGCGGAGTGCCCAACTTCCTGGCGGCCCAGGGTAGTCCTGCTCCATCCGCCAGAATCAAATCACTATCTCTAGCGATAAAGGAAAGCTTCTTGCCAGGTCGCACCTGCATTAGCTTCACCGGGTCGGCGAAGAATACAAAATGAGGACCATCCTTGCGCTCCACCATATCCATGATGCGAGCTACGCCCTCGTCTCGGTTTACATTGTCCACCGGCACATCCAGCAAATCCACTCGCTGGAGCGATGCCAGATCAACGCTCTTATAATCCAGGAGGTAATCTCTATCCTCCCGGGCCGATGCATATGGCTTCACAGTTGCTCCCTTCATTCTCTCATCCTGGACCGGTACGGTCCCTATTATGTCTCCATCTAGCAGAGCCACCCGGATTAATACAGCAAATTTTTGGCTCTACCAGGATTTTATAAGGTCCGGGGCCATTTCCCGGTACAGGCTGCCCTTTTTTTCCTCCCCAGCCGCCGGTGGACTAAATTAGCTGTGGATAACCCCAAACGGTACCCCGGCCCTGAGTCCGCCAGATTCCATTTCCAGGCGCTCTGGCCGGTCTACAACGGGTCCAGGCATTCCTGCCATTGGGCTGTAGAATCCAGAACAGAGGCTATGGTGGCGGGTACCACTATCAGTCCATCCGGAATTCTCCCCTGCAAAACGCCCTGGATCTGACTCCATCCGTTCGGATTCATACCACCGATCAACACAGCGGTGCATGCTGTCTGTCTCTGAGAAAGGAGTGAAGACATACCTGGATCGGCCACAATTTCCGCCACCAATTCAGGACCCAGAGCCGCATTTTGATCTATAGAGTTGGTCTTGGATTCGGTGGGAAATACGGGACCCAGGGCAACATAGGACCATCCGCTCGGCCCTCGCTTTTCTTCCAGTGCTGTGCGAAACTCCGCAGCGTTATGGGTGGAGCAACCCGCGATTCCCCCTGAATCCAGGATCTGTTCCAGCATCTGCTCTTCCCGGGGACTGAGGGATTCAAGATCCGAGCGTCCCAGATGAATTCCACAGAACCAGTCTGAGTGATGCCAGGCCACTTCCAGAAAGTCATTGGCAATAATCGACGGTCGACTGTGCCATCGATTGGCCGATCCAGAAGGTCCGGTGCCCATCCATCTGGCATGCAGATGCTCGGCCATAGCAGCATATTCGGCGGCCGTGAGTTTTTTGGCTCTAAGCTGATAAGGACCCCAGCCCATTTTCTTCCATTGTACTATGACATCATCCGGTTTTACCTGTCGGGTCTGGCAGGCATCCAGATCCAGAATGGGATAGATTCCTGCTGGGAAATGAGGCCCGAACATCATCCGCCCCCAACAAAGCGAATGATTTCCAGTTTGTCCTCTTGCCGAAGTTCAGTGATTTCCCAGTTATCCCTTCGCACGATTTCACCGTTTCTTTCCACGGCAACCGTGCGCGGATCCAGACCCAGAGACTTGATAAATTGCATCAGGTTCTTAGAATCCAGAGGATGGCTTTCTCCGTTCACTATCATCTGTTTCTAGCTAGGGCAGTGGAACTTCTATCAGCAATACAAATTTGTTTGCCTGGTAGGCTTCCAGGAATAGAAATGACTGACCGTTACACGGCGAGGTATACATGCAAAGAAAAGCCCTACTTATACTGACTTCATTTCTGTTTATCACGATTTCTACTTTTGAAAGCTCTCCCCTGATGTCCGAAGAGCCGCCGGCAGCACCTGAACAAACAGAAACCGCTGAAGATTCAAAGAAGGAACAGTCCGCACCACCGGCCGACGCCGAGGCGCAGGAAGAGGACTCCGGATCTGTTCTGGACCTGCTGATCAAGGGCGGCTATACTATGATTGGCTTGCTTTTGATTTCTACCATCATCGCTGCCTTTGCTCTGGAGCGGTACTTCTTCTTTCGCCGCAATAAACTGAATACCAAAGGTTATTATGACCGGATCAAGCAGGCTCTGGACCAGGGCGGCCTGGACGGTCTGGAAAAGGAATTGTCTACCGATGATCTGTTTCTAAGCCGCATACTCAAAGATGGATTGCGACGAAGGAGTCATGGACGACAGGAAGTAGAAAAGGCCATCGAAACTTCGGCCACCGTGGAAATTGGAAAACTGGAACGAGGATTGAATCTTCTTTCGAACCTCGGCAACCTGGCGCCCTTGCTGGGATTCTTTGGAACCGTTGTGGGTATGCGCGCCAGCTTTTTGCAGTTTGTGGAGAAGGCGGCTCCCACGGCCCGGGATCTGGCTGTTGGTGTAGAAGAAGCATTGATTACCACTGCCACCGGTCTGTTTATCGCCATGCCTACCTATTTGATCTATAACCTGTTTATATACAATATTGATTCTGTATCCATCGAACTGGAGCGTTGCACTGCAGCTGTGCTTACCGCTGTAGAAGATGAGAATGGCTGATGCGAATTCGCCGTAAAAACAGAGAAGCGGATGAGATCCCGCTGTCCAGTACCGCAGACATTGCCTTTTTGCTTATTGTCTTTTTCCTGGCAGCCAGCGCTCTTCTGGAGATGCGAGGCGTAGCTATTCCTCTGCCCAAGAAGAATGCGCCTCCAATGGAAATCGAAGAAAAGAATCTCTTTCGCGTAGATATAGATGAAACCGGACAGTATTTGCAGGATGGAAAATCCATGGGACTGGATCAGCTGCAAAAAGACACAGAGAAAGCGTTCAAGGAAAACAAGGACCTGGTTGTGGTGATTCGTCCCTATCCAGAAGCCCCCACAGGCAGCGTACCCAGACTGATTCGCATGCTGCAGGACCTCAAGATTCAGAGGGTCTCTCTGGCTATGAAGAAGGGAAAATGACTTCAGCGATGGTTAGAGATGATTTCCGATCTTTTTCGGACGCAGAGCTCGAGAAACTATGAAATTCAGAAAGCGAAGAAAAGGAGAGAGCATACCTCTGGCAGCCATGGGCGATATTGCCTTTTTGCTTCTGGTGTTCTATATGGCCACGACCATGGTTACCGACCAGAAGCCCAGAGAGGTGGATGTTCCGGCAGCGGAAAGTCCATCCCAGGCCAGTCCTTATCCACTGATTATCTACGTTGATCGCAGTCTGGGTGAAAAGGAACTGGCCTATTTCTTCAATGAAACCGTGTCCATTTCGCAGTTACCTTCCCTGGTTCGCCAGAAGGCTACAGAGGCTCCGGGACCTGTTCGAGTGTATCTCAGTATCTCCAGGGATCTACCCTATCGCACCATGGATACCGTCATTCAACGATTAAAGGATGCTGGAATCGAAAACCTGGTGATTACAACCCGGGAAGGAGGCTCCTCTGACTGAACTGGCACTAGATCTTCGCGATCGAATCGCATTCAAGACCAGGCACTGGAATCTGCGGGAATGGATGATCGCAGGTTTCGCAGTCCAGGTAGCGGGACTGATCCTGTATCAGCTGGCCATCTGGATTATTCCGGAACCGGAAAAGGAAATCACAGAATTTACCATGGATCCCGGGATGAGCTTTGTTGAGTATCAGGAGCCCACCCAGGCAGATCTTTCCAGTACAAAGGAGTTGTCCGAGGAGATCATTGAATCCAAAAAGGAACAGGACGAAGAGATCAACTGGACCAACGCGGCCAATCCAGCCGCGGATTTTTCTTCCCGATACTCCGCTCAGTTCGCAGTCACCGTATCCCCTGATGATTATCCTGCTTCCGCGGCCAGAGCGGGTACCGGCACTGTTACCGTGCGAGCGCAACTTCTGGTTTTACCGGATGGAAGGATTGGCGATGTGAGAATTCAGAATGTTCGATTCTCAAACCCGGTGGGCGAAGACTATAAAGCCGAATTTGTAGCCAAAGCGCGTCAGATATTGCTAACTCGCGCAAGACTTGTTTCGCCTCCCTATACAGAAAATGGCAAACCTGCCAAGTTTATCTGGACCAAGGTGATCACATTCACCCTTCCCTGAGGATGCGCTTCTATTATATCATAACCGGCCTTTCGATTATTCTCATCCCTCTATCTGTTACCGGCAGCCAGAGCATGATGGCACTTTCCATCATTACCGGTTTACTCCTGGGACTTCGTCGATCCATTCAGAATCGAAGCTCAGGATTTCGCTCAGGTTCTCAGCAAGATAATTCCAGTAACCAGATCGCTGGCCTACGTAAATGGCTGGCCCCGGGTTCGGAAGCTTCCATAGAAAACTGGGTTTTCTATTCGGGCTGGTTTCTTTTTGCCTGGCTTTTGCTCGTTTATGGAATTCGCAGCGCTCAGTTTTATATTTCCGGTAATTCGCTGTACAATCCTGCTCCCTATCACAACGAATTGACGGACTTTTTTCTTTACCTGTTTGCCTTTCTGGCGGCCATTCCAATACTTTCGCGCCCTCTGAAAGGCCGATCAGAAAAGGAACTTCTGCTAGTATATAACAGAATCTACCTTGTGCTTACCGTGTTTTCAGTGCTGGCCATACTCTCTGGCCTGGGCGCTGTGTTTTCAGAGGTTCGCCTTTCCAAGCTTTTCACAGGACATGGAACCGACTTTCATGCAGGCAATCGACCTCAGTTTGTATTTCGCACTCTGGGAGAGTTAACTCTATATCGCCCCATTGGATTCATGAACACCAGGCTCAGCTATGCAGGGCTTCTGATTTTTGCACTGCCTGTCCTGTTGAATCGATTCCTGGAATCACTGCAATCCATCTACTCAGCTAATCTAACAGCCGCAGCGAGAAAGGTTGAGAATGATGGACATTCTCATGGGACGATTGGCCACGAAAAGACTGCTTTTGCGAGCCCCATAGACAGATCTTCTTCGGTCGGCATTTTTCAAGGCAGCCCATTCCAGCGATGGGCATCACTCTTAATCTGGGCAGGTCTCTGGGCCTCGGGACTTGTGCTTCTGGCAATGAACGGTTCCAGGTCCGGTCAGATAGGGGTTCTTGTTTCTCAGACTCTATTGCTACTATACTATGGTCGCCATCCTGTAAAAAGAATTCTCGAACCGCTCCAACGTTACCTGGTGCCCATGGCCATGGTCGGTTTGATTCTGGCCAGCGGACTTTACATTTATCTGCTGGATTCGGGCACCACGCGACATACAGATTTTATGCGGCCTTTGATCTGGAATGGTTCCTTCTCTATTTTTCTGGAGCATCCGATGCTTGGAGTGGGTCCGGGAAACTTTACAGACTGGTTTCATCGATGGGCATCCGACTTCTACCTGGAATATCCCAGAACAATGTATTTTCTGGAGATAACACCGGACAGTCATGCTCATAATGATTTGCTGCATTTACTTGCTCTGGGCGGTTTGCCCGGTGGTATCCTGTTTCTGTTACTTGTAGCTGGATCCTTTCGAGCTCTCTCAGGTTCCATGAGCGAAAAGGAAGGGGGCTTCCCGTTCGAAGCGCAGAGCCCGGCATCCGGAAGCGATAGCAGCATTAGCGATAGCGGGATTATTGAAGGCCTGAGAATAAGCTCAAATGCTAGACTGCGAAACCTGGAGGTCAGTCTCCGTGCAGCACTACCCGGCTTCTTTGTTGCCGGGCTTTCTCAATGCTATTTTCAGGACGATGAGGTTGTGGTAGTTTTCTGGAGCTTTCTATTCGCAGCCGGAGCCCTGCAATTCGCTCGCAGGGCTCTTGCACAGCTGGATCCAGGTTAACTCTGAGTTTCTCAAGTTAGAGCCTGGCATCAAAACCTGGTCGGGAATCGATTCAATCCGCAATCTGCAGATGGATTCACGGATCCAAAATCAATTATCATGGCTTCCGGTGCGCTACCCGCTTTGCGAGCATTAATGACCAGTCTTCCAGGAATAGCAGGACTTTTAGATCTAAGCCCCTGCAAATCCACCTGGATATTCTCGGAGCTCTGCTCATTTCCATACTGAATTTGCTGCAGATAACCGGAGGCAAATTTATACTCCACCTGCTGGCTCGGATCCTTCACCATTACAGAAACAGAGCCGTCCTGGTTTTCGGTCCACTTGCCTTTTTCGATCACGTTTGCAGGGAGTCCCGCAAAGAGCAGTTCCTGAAAGAAGATGAAAGGCAGGCGAATGGAATTCTGTCCCATGCCCTGAACCATCAAATTCTCTACGGGTATGGTCTCCATTCGATCCATTTTTACATTCTTTACATAGGCCTGGCCTTCCAGGATGCTCAGTTGACTCAGGGTGATTCCGATGTAGGGGACCCCGAATTCCAGATGCAATCTTCGATTCTGTGGATCGCTTCGCACTTCGCCTACGGCGGACTGGGAGCCTTCAGAGTTCCGAATGCTAATATTGAATCCTGCCAGAAAGCAGCTACCAGCTTTGTAGTTTTCGACGATCCTATCTTTTTTGGCTTTCAGACCTGGCGGCAGTGTGGGCTCCGGTGTAACATCGACAGTTTTGCAGAAACTCAGGCAACCTGCAGTGAGCAGGACGCTGGCCAGTAGTACTGCCTTCAACTTGATAATCTTAAGCTTCATAATCTTCCTTTATTTTTTGTGTAAAATCAAATAGATGTCAGTTCGCGCGCTTCAAACCCGCGTACATTCTGTCAGATTCCCTGTGCGGCTGAATCCTGCTTCCTCTCGCTGCAGAAAACCGTTGGTACCTCGTAGCTGGCGCATCTTCTGCTGAATTTCCTTTTCCCAGGTGCCTGGTCTTCGAGCCGGTCCAGTATTCAATCTCAAAGCTTCTTTGTAGGATTCCAGGGCCCGCAATGGCATATTCAGTTTGTCGTAAACATCGCCCAGATGTTCATAGATTTCTGGACTGGGGCTGCTTTCATTCTTCATTAGAGTTGCGGCCATTTCCAGATGGAAGCGAGCCAGATTATACTCCCCGGTTTGAAAATAGACCCATCCCAGACTATCCCTGTAAGCTGCATTGGAGGGTTCCTGCTGCACGGCCTGCTCGATGAGGGACCTGGCCTCTTCCAGTTTCTTACCCTGTCTGGCATAAAGATATCCCAGGGAGTTCTGAGCCGGGGCGAAACGGGAATTTGCTTTTAAGACTTCCAGATACCCCTGTTCTGCCCTGTCCATTTGCCCTTCTTCGGAAAGAAGCACAGACTCCAGAAACAGATAATCCAGTCGATTGGGCGCCAGCTCCCTGGCACGATTCATATGCTTTAAAGCTTCATTCCAGTTATGCTCTCTCCAATCTACCAGGCCCAGCACCATATGGGTTTCATGGCGCTCAGGAGTCTTTTCCAGTTGTTCAAAGAGCAATCTCTTCGCATCGGCATTTCTTCCAATCTCTTCATGCGAATACAATCTCGCCAGATTCTCCACAGCAACTACTCTGGGCAATCCATCATCCCACTGACCATCCCGATCCCCGGTTTGAATGGTGCGCTCCGCTTCAATCAGCGCTCGATGAGGATGCCCTGAATCCTGCAGATGAATCCAGCTCAGTCTATGGATATGGAACTGCGAAATATTCAATTCCGGTCTTTCCCTTTGAAAGGCCCTGGCTCTTTGAATAACTTTCCATCCTGTATCAGGTTCATGCAATCGAGCAGCCAGTTCGCTTACTGCAATCAATTCTGATGCGTAGGCATCGTAGGCCTTTTGCTGCTTCAGTGCATATAGCAATGCTACCCGAGCCGGAAGATGCTCCGGATGCTTCTTTACGAACTGCAACAGAGGAGCATAGGAACCCGGAGGCTGATTCGTAAGCAGCAGCCAGTATTGCTCGGCCAGGGGATTGGAATCCTTGCACCTGGAGAAATAAGCTATGGCCCTGGGATCGAATCGCATCATAAAGATCTGACCCAGGATAAAGTCCAGCCTGGCAGTATCTACGCCTGCCTCTTTGAGCTGATCGCGAGGCAATCGATCCAGCTTCAACAGATGCGGCAGGGATTTATTGTACTTTCCATTTTCGAATTCGTAAACGACAAACTTTATGTTTAGCCAAATATTTCGCTTTGGCGTGTTATTTTATGATAAA
>JBHIXQ010000038.1:11008-11218 GCA_041984705.1 Leptonemataceae bacterium
CACCAACGCTTTCTGGATGATACTCCAGAAAACGAAGAGCATACAGGGAGGCCAGATCGGTGTTCTTTTTTCCAACATAGTATACTGCAAGCTTCCACAGAGAATTGGATCGATAATATCCGCTGCGAAAATCCCCGGGAGGCGAAACATGAAGAACCCGGGTGTAGTAATTCATACTCTTTTCTTCTGCGCCGCCCACGCGATACAGCT
>JBHIXQ010000039.1:0-11198 GCA_041984705.1 Leptonemataceae bacterium
GTGCTTTTCAGCGATGCCCTGGAAACATTGCCCGCGCTGAAGGAATGCACCAGTAGGGCGATGTGAGCAACCAGACAAAGCGTGAGCAACAGGCTTACCACGGGGCCGATGGTTTTGCCTTCTGAATCCCGGCTCAGTACCAATCCAGATACCCACCAGTGCACAGCCAGAAAGATAGTCATCAATGCAGGGATGTGACCCGGAAAATCCGGATACCAGGAAGAGGTGGCGAAATAAAGAGCCATCATCAATGGGATCGAAAAGAAGGCAACGTAGGAAAGACCGTAGGGTACGGGAAAGGTTTCATATCCAGGCGAGAGTGCCAATCGGCGACGGCTCTGTAAAAACAGGAAAATCAACAATGAAAGAGCAAAAGAATACAGAGTGAACGTCGCATACTCCCGGAAATCGGAATCCGGGCCTATGGTAGCAGGAATTAAAAGGAACCTGGCAGCCAGGACTCCAGCAAGAAGGAAAGTAGCGTTCATTCCTCGGAACAGGGGAAATACAAAAAGCAAGCCGAGAAGCACAATAAGCCCCAGGGCCAGAAGAATTGAATGACCGGCAAGCTGCGGCAATACCGGCCCGGACGAAACCAGTCCAGACCAGCGAATCAGAGGTTCGGCTGTAAGCAGAAAGATGCAAATGGCTGGCGAAGCAAAATTCCAGATCTGTTCGATACGCAGCAAAAGGGCCCCGGGAATGCGTACTAACTGGAAAAAAAGTTCCAGAACCAATCCGGCAAGCAGTAGAAACAGCAAGGAGATACAGAGTCCGGCCAGGGTCAGGGGACCAATATGCGGTGAACCGGCCAGATCAATTCCCAGCCAGAACGCCGCCGGAACGATGGTACCCAGAAGAGCGAGACCCAGGACCTGAAACGTACGCAGGGCCCTGCCTCGCAGAATTCCATCGAATAGTAGGCTGGATGAGCCGATTTGCACCTTATAGTCATATTCGGTTCAATCAGGAAATTACTGCACAACTGCCGGAAATGGTGTCCGATACCCCCCGTGGGTTTTTGATTGACTATATACATTGAGAAAGGATGAAAAAAGTCATTGGAGTCCGGTTGTTAACGAAGCAGTATGCAGCGCAAGTTTCGAATGCTGGAATGCAGAATTCCAACTCCTCAGAAGTTGATATGGTAAACGCAAGTCAGGACACTTTCCAAACCGAAGTTATTGAAAAATCTAGATCCGCCCCGGTGCTGGTGGATTTCTGGGCCCCCTGGTGTGGCCCGTGCCGAATGCTGGGACCCCTGCTGGAAAAACTGGAGCAAGAGCACCAGGGCAAATGGCAACTCGTAAAGGTTAATACCGATGAAGAGCCTGCCCTGGCCGGGGCCTATAATGTTTCGGGCATCCCCCATTGTGTTCTATTCAGCGGCGGAGAACCTGTGGATCAATTCACCGGAGCCCTGCCAGAGCACATGCTTCAGGAATTCCTCTCCAGACATATTAAAGATGAAAATGTGCAAAAACTGGAGGAGCTGGCCAACTCGGATCCCATTGCTGCCGTGCGCCAGATCCTGGAAATGCCTTCTATAGATCAGGGGCTCTCGCCTATTCTATGGAACGGGGTGAAGGAGATGCTTCGCCAGGGCAACACAGATGATTTGAAAGAAGCTCTGGAGGCCATCAGCTCCGCCGATCTGGTAAATGAAAAATCAGCCCTGCTCAATGTTCTGTCTGAAGAACCATCTCCAGAGGAAGTCCAGCAGCTGGGTAAGCTATTTGGATCAGAAAAAGAAATTCGTGATGTGCTTGACCAATTCATGGAATCGCTCGAAAGAAATAAAGGAAAGCAAGAAAAAGACAGACTGATCGCCAGCTTTCATCTGCTGGGCCAGAGCCATCCACTGGTGGCCGAATATCGCAAGAAAATGGCTACAATACTATTCTAGTCCGGATTGCGATGGGCATGATGAAACCGCGCCGACCCTCCCCTATCTCAAGGAGCAAAACCCAAAATGCATAGTAACTCTGGAGCACTATCCATACTTTTTGTATGTCATGGCAACATTTGCAGATCCCCGGCCGCAGAAGGCGCTCTTCGCCATTTGATTCGAAAGCAGGGCTTCGACAGTCGAGTAAAGGTAGATTCAGCCGGAACCAGTGCCTATCACATTGGAGAAATCCCGCATCCCGATACGCGTAAAGCGGCGGCAGAGGCAGGAATCAAGCTGGAGCACCGGGCCCGTCAGTTCACAGCCTTTGATCTGGAGCGATTCGACTACATTCTGGCCATGGATCGACACAACTACGAAGATGTACTCGCCTCAGCATCCAGCGATGAAGAGCGCAGCCGAATCTTCATGTACAGAAAATTTGACCCGGAAGTGGAAGGCTCTCGCATTCCCGATGTTCCGGATCCCTACTATGGCGGATTTGCCGGATTTCGAGAGGTGCAGTCCATTGTGCACCGAACCTCTGAAAGCATTCTGGAATGGCTGAGATCTCTGGAACCTGCGGTTCAGCGTAATTAGTTGCACTGAACCTGTCCCATCAGAAACCTACCGGTTAGCTATGCCGGAGCAATCCGAAAATGAACTGGATCATTTTAGACAGGAGCATGTGCGCCTGTTTCGCACCATCAATCATGATGTGAAAAGCCCTCTGTACGCCATCCAGAGTCTGACCCGGATGTTTGCGGAAAATCCGGAGTCCTTCTCCGAGGACGAGCTCAAGACCATGGCCGTGGAAATCAATCGCTCGGTGGGCAGCATCGGAGAGATTCTGGAAAGCCTGCTGGGTTGGATGGATTATCAGAAAATTCGCTACAATCTGGCACTGACTCATGAAAACCTGCAGGAGGAATTGCAGCTGGCCATGGATGAAATCATGCCTCGGGCCAGGCAAAAAGACATCGAAATTCAGGCAGAACTCAGCGCTGTCAATGTCCGCTGCATAGAATCTGGGCTGCGAAGAGCTGCGATAATTCTTCTAAACAATGCAGTGAAATTCTCTCCGGACGGATCCAGGATTACTATCGCATCTCGCGGACCGGATGACAGGAATCGAATTCGCTTAACCGTACGGGATCAAGGTCCGGGCCTATCCGAAAAGGCCAGGAATCAATTATTTAAAATAGAAGAAAGGATTATATCAGAAGGAACCCGGGGCGAAAAGGGTGCTGGACTGGGGTTGCTTATGGCCGGAGATATTATGGAGCGTTCAGGCGGACAGGCAGGCATTGAGGAGAGTGAAGCTGGGGCCTGCTTTTACCTTGAAATGCAAGCGGCAGGGGATGCATGATGAATACCGTACGCATCTGTGAAGTGGGTCCAAGGGATGGACTTCAGAACGAAAAGACGATCATCTCCCCGGAAGACAAAGTCAGGTTTATTGAACTACTGGCCCGCGCTGGCATCAAAGAACTGGAAGCCACCTCTTTTGTTCGCCCTGGAGTCATTCCTCAGCTTTCCGATGCCGAGCAGGTATTTGCTGCTGTTTCGCATCTACAGAGCGAAATCAACCTACCTGTTCTGGTGCCCAACGTAAAAGGACTGCAAAGAGCAGTTGAAGCTGGCGTGCGAAGCGTAGCTGTATTTACTGCCACCAGCGAATCCTTCACAAAGAAAAACACCAACGCAACGGTTGAAGAAAGCCTGGAGCGGATTCGAGCCATAATGAAAGAGGCCGATGATTCCCTTCGAGTTAGAGGGTATATTAGCACTGTGGTGGATTGTCCCTATGAAGGACACCAGGCACCGGAAAAGACTGCAAAGATTGCGAAGGAGCTTCTGGATCTGGGATGCTTTGAAATCTCCCTGGGTGAAACCATCGGCACCGCCGTTCCAGAAGACATCAAGCGACTGCTCGATTCTGTACTTAAATCAGTGCCAGCCGAAAAGCTGGCCGGACACTTTCACGATACCAGAGGCACAGCCCTGGCAAACGTAATGGCCGGCCTGGAGATGGGTCTTCGCTCTTTTGATTCCAGTGCAGGCGGCATGGGAGGCTGTCCCTATGCGCCGGGAGCAGCCGGCAATGTGGCCACCGAAGATGTAGTCTATGCATTGCATCGCTCCGGATACGAAACTGGAATCGATTTAGAAGCCCTGTGTCTTGCTACGGAGCATATAGAACAGTGTGTGGGAAGGCCTTCCACTTCTCGTGTGTATCAGGCCATGAAAGCAGCCAGTTCGCGTTAGGTCGAACCGACAGGTGCCATCCGAAAACAGCATCAAACTGACGAGATCATGAAATCGATACAGACCATTGCAGAGATGAGAAAAGCCCTGGAGTCCAAACGAGCGGCAGGGGCGAAAGTGGGCCTGGTACCGACCATGGGATATCTGCATGAGGGCCATTTAAGTTTGATTCGCCAGAGTCAACAGGAATGCGATGTCACAGTAGTTAGTATTTTTGTGAATCCCACACAATTCAATGATCCTTCCGATTACGAAAACTATCCAGTAGATCTGGAGAAGGATCTAAACGCCCTGGAAAAAGAAGGCGTGCAATTCGCTTTTCTACCCCATGCAAAGGAGATGTATCCGGCGAATCGTTTGAAGGTGCAGATGGCCATTCCCGAGCTTACCAGTAATCTATGCGGGCTTCACCGACCTGGGCACTTCGATGGAGTGCTTCTTGTAGTATCCAAATTCTTTAACATAGTGCAACCGCACAGAGCCTATTTTGGCCTGAAAGATTATCAGCAATTTCTGGTGATTCGAACCATGGCACGGGCTCTGGACTTTCCGGTAGAAGTGGTTGGATGCGAAACTGTTCGAGAGCCGGATGGACTGGCCATGAGCTCAAGGAATGCCCGGCTGTCCGAGAAAGCTCGAGAACATGCAGCACTGATTCCCAGAGCATTGAACCTGGTGCAAAAAACACTTCAAGACCGGAAAGCTCAGTATTCCGTCAATTGCGCTGAACTCTGCGAAATAGCCTGGGATGTAATAGAATCCGGAACACAGAATCGAGTAGAATACATGGAAATTGTGGATCCGGATTCACTTCAGAAACTGGATGAAATCCAGAAGGATAGAACTGCAAGGATTGCCGCGGCTGTGTTCTGCGATGGCGTCAGATTAATCGATAATCGTCCCCTCCAATTCTGATTGACCGATGTTGATTCCATGGCATGGTTCGCCATGCGCTTGAAGACCATCCTCATCATTCTGGCAGCTCTGCCTTTTGTCCTGATTGCAATTTTCTTTCTTTATAGTTTTCTACTGAGCCCGCCAGGCTCCGGCCGGGATTTGAGCCGTCAGAAGGGAGTTCCGTTTCCTGCCCTGATGGCCCACCGGGGTGTATCCGGCCTGGCGCCGGAGGAGACCAGACCTGCCTATCTGCTGGCAAGGGAACTGGGAGCTGACTATCTGGAAGCAGATATTCAAAGAACAAAAGATGGAGTGCTCATCGCACTCCATGATGATGATCTTACGCGAACAACAAACATTGAAGAAATATATCCAGATAGAGCGAAAGACTCAGTAGATACATTCACCTACGCCGAATTAATGAAGCTCGACGCAGGCTCCTGGTTCAATGAAACCCATCCGCAGTGGGCCAGACCATCTTTCGCTGGACTTAACATACTTACCCTGGAAGAGCTCATCGACATTGCTGATGGAGGATACCACAAGCCTGGACTTTATCTGGAAACCAAATCTCCGGAAAGATTTCCCGGCATTGAAAAGCAAATTGTAGATCTTCTGAAGAAACGAGGATGGATAGGGCCTTCTTCTGAGACAGAGGAAGCTTCGCTTGAAGAAACTCCCCTGGATGCTCCGGACCGAGTGGATGTTCGAAATATGCCCGGTCGAGTCATTGTGCAGTCCTTTTCTCAGGATAGCTTACAGATCTTCAAAGATCTTGCTCCCGAACTACCCCGAGTGTATCTATTCGGGCAGGATACAGTAGAAGAAAGCGGAAGCTTTGAAGCCGTTCTGGAACAGGCCCTGGCGGTGGATGCAAATGCCGGACCTTCCGGCTATATGGCCTGGCCCTGGTATACCAGTAAAATCCATGCCCGGGGAATGATCGTGCATTATTATACCATCAATCAATCCTGGCAGATGTGGCTGATCAATCAGTTTGGGGCCGATGGGATTTTTACTGATCGCATCGACATTGCTCTGGATTACTTCGGCCGAATGGAAGAGCCAGACCTGGAACAATACTTCAAGAGAATCGAGTATTGATTGGCAATACATGGCATTACGGTTCTTTCTTCCGGGTTTGCAGAGGCTGGACTATTGAATACCTGCTCGAGTCCTGTAGCGCGCGAATGTGCGAAAGCTACAGTTTTTCGAGCGATGTAATTTAAATGATTAACCGGGCTCGCCTGGATTTCTTCGAATCCAGGCGAAATGCAAGGCTTATAGGCATTTTGTTCCAATCCATGCAGTTTTGCAGAACCCGAAACTCCTGCTAAATTTTATTTATCAATAGACCGCAATTCGATTTCTGATTATTCCTTTCGCACGCTTAAGTGTATGGAATACGCATTTAATGAAAAAAAGTCCTTGTCAGAATAAAAAAACCGCCATAGCCTACTAGGTATCCCTCACGTCGCGCGCCGGAGGCCCGCATGAAAAAAATCGAAGCTATTATCAAACCCTTCAAGCTGGAGCCTGTAAAGGAAGCTCTGGTTCGGGCCGGAATCCATGGCATGACCATCCAGGAAGTTAAGGGCTTCGGCCGGCAAAAAGGACATCAGGAAGTGTTCCGCGGCGCCGAGTACACTGTGGATTTTCTGCCTAAAGTTTTGATCAGTATTATCGTAGAAGACAACCTGGTGGATGAAATTGTTTCGGTGGTTCTTGAAGAAGGCCGAACAGGCAACATTGGCGATGGAAAAATCATTATTACGGATGTAGAACAGATCGTTCGCATTCGCACCGGAGAAAAAGGAGAAGCAGCCGTAAAAAGTTAGTGTGATTCCCGGCAAAAAGACAGTTATATCCTTACTTCTGATTTTCACGTTGCAGCCCGTCTTCTCGGAGCCGTCTTCGGGATCGAATCATATTCTAGAATTGAGCGCCGGTTTATCCGGCAATCCGCCAGAAACACGGGAAGGCTACTTTACACTGGAATGGGAGCTTCTTTCCAGTGTTCAACTTCATAAGATAACAGAGAACAACCCTGGAGATCGCCTTGTGCTTCTGGAGTCCAGGGACTCCCGCATGGATGAACCCACTGTATTTCATGATGACCAGAGTATGTCTCTGGCCATGAGCGGCAAGGTGGATGGGGATCTCTATTATCAGATATTCTTTCTACGACAATCTTCGGAGATGACCGAGGATGCCGTGCCACACCCGCCGGAATTGAGTCAGGATGCACAGGCTCTCCTGGCGCAGTATTCAGACTATGAGCTCCTGGGGTATTCGAATGTTCTTCATGTTCGGGTAAATCATTACTCTCTGAGCACCGCTTTAATCTACTTTGGTATTGGAGCATTCCTATTCCTCATAACCACAGCTGTAATCATCGTTGGCACCTATAGAAGTCCCAGGGAGGAAAAATGACACCGGCTCTGGATCTGCAGACTGCTGCTGTAGTACTGATCATCTTCAGTATAATCTGGGTAGCCCTGGGATATTTCTGGGGCCGTGGCAACACAGGTCTTGATGATCACATGCTGGCCGGGCGCAAAGTGGGCCTTTCTCTGGCTGCATGCACGGCCATGGCTACCTGGGTTACCACGAACACTACCATGGTGGCACCCCAGCTGGCACTTCAGATGGGTATCTGGGGAATGCTGGGCTATTCTCTGGGTTCAGTGGGTCTACTGCTGTTCGCGCCCATGTCTACACGCATCCGGCAACTGATGCCCACCGGGTATACCAGCGGCGATTTTTTTCGTCTGCGATTCGGAGTAACGGGCTGGCGAATCTTTCTACTTATTAGTCTGGCATACAGCCTCTTCTTTCTGGTAAGCCTTGGAATGGGAGGCGGGATCCACATCGAATCGCTCTCCGGTATTCCCTATCGCATTGGTATGAGCGTCATTCTACTAATATGCGTCTTATACACCATGCTGGGCGGACTTAAAGCAGTAATCGGTACAGACTTCATACAGACAGTTGTCATCCTTACCGGAATGGTGGCCGTAGGAACCATGGTAATCATGAGTCCGGGACTGGATACGATCCATACCGAGGTAATGGAGCGCCGACCACAGCTCATGAACCTGCTCTTGCCGGCCAGTATCATGTTCCTTTTCAACAATTTACTTTTTGGGATGGGCGAAATCTTTCATTCCAATATCTGGTGGAGCCGCGCTTTCGCATTTGGAAAAGGCGTCGGATTTAAAGCCTATTTGCTGGCCGGACTCTTCTGGGCTCCAGTGCCCATCGCAGCAGGTTTCATCGCTCTTGCATCCGTGGCCATGGACATTAACATTCCTCAGCCGGATCAGGTAGGGCCAATGGTGGCCGCCGCACTACTCGGAAAAACCGGAGCTGTACTGATTTTTATCGTGATATTTTCTGCGCTGGCTTCCAGCCTGGATTCTCTGCTGGCCGCCACAAGTGATCTTCTTCTGGAAGATGTATATAAGCGCCATATCAGACCACGGGCAACCAAGCAGGAAATGCGAAAGGCGGCCAGTTATGTAACTTTAATTCTGGGTCTGGTAACATGGGTGATTTGCCTGCCCCGTGTTACCAACCTTGTACAGATGCTCCATGCCAGTGGAGCTCTGGTCGCATCCACAATCTGGCCCATCGTCGCCGGACTGTACTGGAAAAAGACCAATCGAATCGGAGCAGCGCTGGCCATGTTTCTGGGAAGCACCGTGGGACTGATCAGCTACTTTATGGTAGGTTTTTATGTTGCGGCACTTACCGGGGCCCTGGTATCGTTTGTCATTACAGTTGGTTCCACACTGATCTGGCCGCAGCAGTTTTCCTGGGATCAACTGGCGGAGAACTCAGAGGAGTAGGCAGCTAAATGTATCTAACCCTGACATTATTCGAGATTCTTGTATATGGTTCGCTGGGCTTATGTGCGCTGGCACCCGTAGTGATGCTGGTATTGCTTGCCATTGACTTCATAAAAAAGCGAATCTGGTGATCTCATTCATACCGGAGCTACGTATCGAAAGTTTTGTACTTTTTTTGATGCGCCTGTGAGCCCATAATATTCTGTGTAATGAAGCGATCCTGGCTCTACAGGATGCACTTTTGCGCAAGCAGCCACCATAGACCCGGGTTCCATTCTGGTGAAGTCCAGAGTCTGAATTTCTCTGGGCCGATAAGAATTAAGGAAATCATGTTTGATCAAAGTAAAATTCATCCTTTGCTAAAACAGGCAGTGGTGAGTCGAGACGGCATTCGAGGTACCGAACGACCGCGTAATCTGATGGAAGCTGTACAGGAAGATGCAGAACCGTTACGCTCCCTGGCGGGAATGCACATTGTATCGGCCCGTCAGTTCGACAGAAAAAAGATACTTCAGCTGGGCCGCCTTGCCGCTTCATACGAAACTCAGCCCGATCTAATTCATCCGCCATTGAGAGGAAAGATTCTTGTAAGCGCGTTTTATGAACCCAGTACCAGAACTCGGCTATCCTTTGAAAGTGCCTGGCATCGATTAGGCGGGGACATCATGTCTATCACCGATCCCAATACGACCGGTATCGCCAAGGGCGAAAGCCTGTCCGATGTAGGTGAGATGTTCAACAACTATGGTGATGTAGTAGTTCTTCGCGATAACAGCGAAGACTCCGTCTATTCCATGCTGGATTCTCTGCGAATTCCCATCATCAATGCCGGAAATGGAATTGATGAGCATCCAACGCAGGCGCTGGCAGATATATATGCTATTATGAAATGGAATCCTGCGTTCGGTACAGGGCAACTGTCGGAAGATGAAAAGCTTACCATTGGTGTGATCGGAACGCCCAATCGAATGCGAACCGTACGTAGCCTATTGCTTCTACTTTCGCTTTTCTCTGACTCTATTTCCAAGGTATACATCGTGAATCCGGCCCGCAATGTACTGGACGATGACCAGAAGCAGGAACTGGAAAAAGCCGGACTGAACCTGGAAGTAGTGCATAAATTTAGAGATATCCTACCAGAAATGGATGTGGTGTATATTAACTCTATTGCCTGGGTAGGCGATAGCTATGAGACTTTGACCGGTGATATAAAACTCACCAGTAAATCGCAGCTGAAACCGGGAGCCATCATATTGCATCCACTGGCCAGAGGAGAGGAGCTGGATGAGTCCCTGGATGGTACCGAGCATAACTGGTATTTCTCTCAGGCCAGGGGCGCTGTTTTTATCAGTATGGCATTACTTACATGTCTGGTACACAGGATCAATCTCGTGGTAGATTCGCCTGTGGACCAGCCGGAGGACAAGAACCCGTAGAGAACACGACGCATCCGGTTATTGAATTGATGGGCCTGTGATTGGTACGGCGATTTCAATGGCCTTATTACGAGGAAACAGGCAAAGTCCGGGGTTCAATCATACCGGTGGTTTTCCTCTTCCGGAACATGCGTTCAGGAGAATAAAATGACTGTAGCTACAGATCTGAAAATAAATTTCGAAAGGCTTCGCACCAATATTGACGAATTGTCGCAGATAGGGCGATCCCAGGATCATGGTATCTATAGACAGGCTTTTACAGAAAATGATCTACAGGCCCGCAACTGGCTATCTCAAAAAATTGAACAGGCAGGCCTGGAACTGGACGTAGATGGAGCCGCGAACATCCACGGTTACCTGGGCAATCGCAAGAAACCCAGCGTTGTCATAGGCTCCCATATTGATTCCGTTCCTGCAGCCGGTGCTCTGGATGGAACTCTGGGAGTTCTTACTGGACTGGAATGCCTACAGAGAATCAAAGAAGAAGGAATCGATCTGGATTATCCTCTGGAACTGGTATCCTTTAGCGATGAAGAGGGGCGCTTTGGCGGCCTTCTCGGCTCCCAATCCTTCGTAGGCGACATCAATCCGCAGAGAATCCATCAGGCCAGAGATCTGAACGGAGTATCTCTTGCCGATGCAATGACAGCCTGTGGCTATGAAGCCATCAAAGCTCTGGATGCTCGTCGAAACCCCCGTTCGGTGCGCTCTTATCTGGAGCTTCACATCGAACAGGGGCCGGTGCTGGACAGTCTCGATATTCCCATCGGGGTCGTAAGTCATATTACCGGATTATTCAAATGGTCCATCCGCTTCATAGGTCGACCGGATCATGCAGGAACCACGCCCATGCATATG
>JBHIXQ010000040.1:0-11124 GCA_041984705.1 Leptonemataceae bacterium
TCTATACAAAGACGAATGCATCTGAGACTATCCATGACTCCGAGCATTATTCAAAGTTCAGAAACAGGATCGGAAAATCCTGGCTGTTTCAGATTATCAAATCCAGGCTCTCCCGTGAACAACGCATAGCAATAGTGAAGGGAGGAGAAGATATGGAAGAGAAGGAGCAAAAACGTACCGATGCCGAGCTGCTGCAGGCTCTGGCCCGCGATGAATGGGGCTTCACCGAAGAAGAAATGAAACGGATAGAGGCCATGGAGGACGTGGCGGGCGAAGGCGAAGGTGTGGAAATGGTAGTGGATGACTGAGCCCACTACGATGGATTCATCCGCATAATTGATGGATTGGGTTACCCTGTATGTTTGGTCTTGAAAGCCTTATTGAAATACTAAAAGCGCGTGGTGCAGCCCTGGGAGAAATCCACCATTGGGCGAATGGCGATTATATGAAAACGCCGCAAGGGTGGAAGGAAGTCAAAAAAGATGTCCGGAAGCACCTGGACAAGCTCACGAAGCGGATGGCTCCCGCAGACGAGAAGGCCCGCGAGCACCGCTTCGCCATGGAAGATCTGAAGTCTCGGATCGATGGGATCAAGAGCAAACTGAGCGAACACCCCGATTCGGAATATTACAAGCATGAACTTAAAGAGGCGGAGAAGCGCCTGATATTCCATAGCGTAAAGGCCGAACAAGTTGGAAGTCGTGCCCGGCGCCGTGCCGAGGATTACTTGGATCAGGTCCGCCAGTATCTAAAGGACCATCACGAAACCCAAATAAACGCCAAATATGCTGACGCACTGAAGAAGCTTGATGAGCGCATGGCTTCACTCGAAGAAGGTGGGCACCGCTACAATCAAATAATGGAAAAGCATCGGAAGATGGTCGGCTCCGAATACGAGGATGAGGACGATGCTGAATCCGCAGCGGAGGATGAGATAGAAATCGAAAAGGAGACTATCGACGACAAGCAAACGGACCTGCACGACCTGATCTGGGAGAAAGTTGGGGACCGTCATGATCAGATCGATGAACGTTTAGACAAATTGCTGGAAGACAGTGAAGAAGATACCCGCGAAGCATTTGAAACTCGTCTCGATGACTTCGAGAACATCAAGACCCGCTACCCAACCAACATAGACCGGGATCCAGATACTCCGATGAGCAAGGTGAGGAAGAGAATCCGGAAGAATCTCGGTTTTCGCAAGCGGTTGGCCGAACGATTGAATCTGAAATCCAACCTGGGCCGAATGCTCGCGGTATTCAAGGCCGGGAACCGGCAGGGTCTGGTTAAGAAGGTCATCACCAATCAGGCAGGCCACCGGCAGACGGTCTGGGTTCGTCCGGACGAAAGCCCTGGCCCTCGCCCTCGCCCGGTAAAAAAAGAGCAAAGTGGACAAGTCCCCAAAAAGCCCGGATCAGGTTCAGAAAAGCGTCCGATGGCCCCCCAGCGTGGTGGCATACCATCCAAGAAGCCCATGGCCGCAAAACCCGCCGAAGATCATGCTGTTGTCCAGCAGCGGCATGAGGATTTTGAAAAGCGCGCCCAGGAGCAGCGAAAACGAAAAGGACCTAATGCAAGCATTGATGCCGCCGAAGCTGGCGATATAGTGCAAATCACCAACCCGAAATCCAGAGTCCGCAACCAAATAGGAAAAGTGGTTCAGAAACTGGAGGACGGATTGAAGGTCATGATGGCCAACGGAATTTTCCAGGATTTCACTTTCGATGAACTGGCCTTCGCGAAGTCCCGGCCGCTCGGGTTTCGACCAGATGGAGTGCAGATCCTCAAATCCCGCATCGAAACCTTCAACGAGGCCTGAAATCAAGAAAGCCCGACCCACGGCTACACTGCTTTCTGGATTCTTGCCTGGGCTTCGGCCAGATGGCGCCTGCGTTCCAGAAATAGCACTGTGCCTCTACCGCTGTCGATCTCCGCTTTGCGCATCTCTGCAGCAGACAGAGTTTCCCTCAGCACTTCGATCACTTCGGCCAGATACTCCGCCTCCTGGGCATCCTGCTCCGCCTGAATCTGGTCAGCAATTTTGGCCTGGTGCGCTTCTGCAATCTGGTATGCGTCCTGGCCATGCTCACGCTTCCGGAATCCCTCTTTGAAGTCTCTGTCCAGACTGTTCTGGATCAAGCGGACGGCTCGCTCCGATTCGGTCAACTTCATAGTCCGTTTCCCGGCCTCATGGATTCGCAGAAAGAGCCTCTCGATTTTCTCTCGGAAATATCTACCGGAAACCCTAACTTTCGACTTTGTACTCTCGGCTTTCATACTTTTCCACCTCACTCAGATCGTACTCAGTCCCCTCCCACTTCAGGGACTTAATCATTATGGGCAGGTTCATGGCAATATGCATCACCAGAGCAAACTCCTCACGACTCGGATTCCTTAGAATATCAATCCTTCGCCGACCGGTTATCTCGGACACTTCAAAAATCGCGGAAGCGACGGTATGGCTTGTCCCTGGATGCCTCTTGAGCCATCGTGCATCGTCATCGCTCCAAAACACACGCTTGGCGCTATAGTTTCGGAGATGAACCAAATTTCGACTGTCGCTGCTTTCTGCCATCAGATCCTCCCACAAGAATAAGATAGGCGAACCGGAAACGGTTGTCAACAGTAAATTTTACACTGTATCAACGGCGCGAATTTTTTCTGCGATTTGGACCATTGTAGAGGTTCGAAGTTTCCCCTTTGCGGAGCCTTCCCCGCGACGAAGGTTCTGGATATATGCATGAGATACACCCAGACGGTAATCCATTCTTGCAGGCGAGTCCGCAGAGACGCCAGCTTTCGCTCTGTAGCATCGACTTCTTTCAGGATCTTGTCCAGATCATCCATCGAGACAATTCTAACAATGACAGGGCACTCCGTAAACAGTCTTTTTTACAGAGCCCTTGGAGAGCTTCATTCGTGACCGATAATCAGGAAAGGCCCACAATCAGAGCGTGGCCGATCCCCGCCCCACAATTCTGACCGTTCATATTGCTCCGCCCGAGAATACGGTGAAGCTCTGGCTCCAGGGCAATTTGCCTCTGACCGGACTTCGAACACGCAACGTAGATGCGCCTGTAATCAATGGCCACCCACTGTTTGTTGAAGGGATTTCTGAGTCCGGATTCGACCGCAATTTTCCCCGAGTTGGGGTGGAGTGGACCAGAGATATTCGAGAAGACTATATAGGGCACAATTTCCGCCGTTTTAAGCCTACCGATCGTTTTCGGGCCGCCCTTCATAACTACACTTCCTCCCTTCCACGTGAATCCCGTGCAGCTCCGGAGGCTGCGGCAGAGGAACTCGGTGAAGCCGACATCGTCGAAACCTGGCTGCACATGGTTCAATCTGAAGTCATCATTGCTGGCTTCACATCCGGAGGTGCAGGGCGCCCTACTCTCCGCATACTCTATGAAACGGTCGAATCGCTGATGGCTCCGATGGCCCAGGATATCATGGAGGCATTCCCCGGAGTCAAGGTTGATATCGATGAAACCCATGAGGTGAACATTACCTCGAACCAATTCGCAAGCCCCGTCTGGGGATTCGAGATTCCGGTCAAACTCCGCCAACCGCGCAGAGTCTTCCGCAAAAAGCCAGCCCACCTCTTCCCCGATATTACCGGCTTTGATATACACATGGAAGATAGCCGCACGGTTTTCAAGACCCGAGGGCTATTCGACTTCGATGCTGGGCACAGCGTCGTTCAAGGAGAATCCAATGGCCAGTGAGCAGAAGGCGGAGCAGGCGCAGGACAAACCCAGGGAACCTGCGAAGCAAACAGCGAAGCGGCGCAAATACCCGCCCATGGAGCAATTCCTGACGGACCTTGAAAAGAAAAAAGGTCCGATCCCGGCCAAAGTAAAGGAAGTATTCCGCGCCCGTTGCGGATCCCGCAAGGACTTCGAAGCCGTATGGGCCGAACTCTGGAGAGGTAAGTAATGCCAACAAGAACAGTAGAATTTTTGGGACGCGGATTCATTGTTCCAGGATCTTACTCCGCATTCCGCGCCAAACCACAGTCCGGCGGGATCTCTCCGGACTTCAATACGCAAATACTAATCGGCGAAGCGAACAACGGCTGGAATGCTCTGGATACCAGCCTCCCCATGCTCAAACGGGTGATGGAATTCACTTCCTTTGAGGAAGCCAAGCAGGTTCTGGTTTCCGGTCCGCTCCTCGATGCCATCAAAGCTGCCTTCTCTCCTTCCAGGGATAGCAGGTTCGCCGGTGGTCCGTTGCTTATTCGAGCACTGAATCTGGCGGTCAATACCAGGGCGTCCGCAAGTCTGGATAACACTGCTGCGTCCCAATACTCCGCTAAGTATGTTACTCCCGGTCCCCGGGGCAATGAGTCTCGAATCAGGATCTCGGCTGCAGGCGACTCAGTAGAGGTCGGCGACTCCAACGGTATTCAATCCGCAACCGGCCTCGATGCCCAGGATATTACAATCACATACAGCGGAGATGCTACCACAGCAGAGCTTTCCTTTGATGGATCCAACCTTACAACAACTCTCACCGGCCAGACCGATGGGACCGAAAACCTTGATATTCCGGTCGATAGCGTTCCAACCCTGGCCGACCTGGCCGTCCGCATCAATTCGATGGCCGGTTACAATGCCGTTGTCGACAGCTCACCGGATATTCTTACCAGAAACCTGGACCATGTAAGTGGAGTCGATGCCAAGGCAGGGGCCGTGGTAAAGGCTCTCCTTTATCGCCAGGCGCAGGCATTATTCAATCTCGGAAACGTCGAATTGGAGATTACCGGAGCCAGGAAGCCCCTGGCTGACACCGTGGGATTCGTATACCTCTCGGGTGGCGCATCGACTGCAGCCCAGCCCACAGACTATACAGATGCAATCGATATGCTGGAGAAGGTTCGAGGCTTCTTCATCAACCTCTGTTCCACCAATCAAGGTGCCGGGGCTTATCTCACGGATTTCATCATCAAGTCCAACGGACCGGAAGGAGCCGATGAACGGTTCGGAGGATTCGGTGCTGACCGTACCGATGATTTCACTATCCGTTGCGACAACGCAAAGCAGATCAACAGTGAATACATGGTCTACGGCCTTTCCCCGGTAACTGTTCGAGGGGCAGACGGTATCACCACCAAAACCTATGATGGATGGCTCCTGGCAGTAATCCACAATGCAATCAAAGCATCCTCAAACATGCGGGAATCCGCCCTCTACAAGGATCTGAACATTGAAGATGCGCCCGAGATCCCTGGAACCGGGGACATCCGCAGAGCCATCCGGTCCGGGGGCCTTGTTGTGGATCGCAAACCGAACAATGGTCCTTTTAAGATCACATCTGATGTCACCACCTATCAGGCAACGAATCAGATTCTGAACAAAGCTTCAACTACCTGCACGGCGCTCGCACTGAACAAAGACCTGCGAGAATCTCTCCAGGATGCCTTTCTCGGCGAAGTGCCAACCGATCCAGATGCCTTCGGAACGACTCTCACGGATTCAGACATTCGCACTTTCATCGAGCTGAAATTCGACCAGGACTACGTCCGGAATTTCGGCTGGCTAACCCGGAACGTATATACCGGCCAGCCTGCCTGGAGACGCGACTTCCTTATCAGGCGCGACGGCAACGCAATCTACTTCGAGTTCCCGGACGGGAAGCTCGTCACGTCGCTCGATTACATTTTCAGCCTGCTCAATCTGGACGTTGTCCGGGGGAGCGCGCAATCATAAGGCCCTGTAGCCACTGGAGGAATAATAAATGCCAGCACCCAAACTTGAAAATCCAGAGGTCCTCACTGGCTGTGATGTAACCATCAAGATGAACGGATCCCCGGTCGGATTCGGGAAGAACGTCGACATCGAAGAGAACGTAAACCAGCAACCAGTGGAGGCCATCGGATACTGGAAGCCACGGGGGTTCAAATCGACCCGCTGGGATGGCACCCTGTCCATGGAGTTTCACATCCTTACTAAAAGGGGAACGGAGGGCGTAATACCGATCGACACCAGCTCCCCAACAGCCGCTTCGGCAGGCTTCTTCATGGAGTTCAACGAAAAGTCCACTGGAAAGCGCGTGGCAACTGCAATCGGGCACATTAACACCAGGGGATTCAACATCTCCAACAATGAACTGTCTGGCCAACGTTGCCAGTTCGTCCTCCGAGATATCGACTACAAGGAAGGCTATAACTAATGCATCAGAACATTCTGAACCCAAAGCGTGACTTCACAATCATCGTCCAGGGCTACACTCTGTTCGGGCTGATTCCGCTGCCCAAAGAAGAGTTGGCCATCGATCTAAATGTATCCCGAAGACTCGAAGGCCAACCGCTACAGAGCATCCCGAACCAGACTTATCAATACGTCCTGATGGCAGAAACCCTAAACGTTGCCATCCGAGAAAAACCGGACGCACTGGCCAATCTAACCGACTGGATGGACTTTCCAGACCCGGAATTCGTGACAGAGGCCTATGAGCAATACATCAAGAAGCAGTCCGAGTTCTATGCGGGGTTAAAAAAAAATAGTGGGGGAGGATCTACAGAAACACCTGTACAACCCGGACGTAATGATGGACCTGTTCATCCTCAACCGGTACAAAACTCTCCCGTCCAGCCAGGGACTGGACAACCTGTATCCGGAACAGAAGTGGTTCCTGATCGCGGCGGAGTCCCTGCTGGGGGACATGTCCAGCATAACCAATCGAGCCCAGGCTTCCCTGCGTCTCCAAATGTTAGAGTCCCTCAAGAATCCCCTGGAAATCCTGCCGAAGGGCATGGCCAGCAGTATCTCCCGGGCGGGAATTGATCCCGTCCAGGAAGGCTTGAATAAGATACAGCTGCAAAAGGAGGCCCTTCAGAAGCAGCTGAGGGGGGATGATTAGGGAGTAGAAATCTTTTCCAGATCCTTCGCGATTTCCTCTTGGCTGGAGTACTTATCTGCGCGGATTCGAACAATTATATCCGTAACAGTCGCAGGCCCTTTTCTTTCTTTGCTCTCTCCGGTATCACTCGCCTCGTCAGACGGTACACTTTCAAGGGACAAAATCTTGGCTTTCAGTCTATGCGCATCTTCCGTGTTGATGACTCTTATCTTATCAAGCTCCACTTCAAACACTTCTATAGTAGCTCGCAGGACCGAATCGTCATCCCTTGAGGCCCATTCCTCCAATTTCATCTGAACGGCCCGACTTGTTCGTTCAGATGCGGAGAAACGATCTGGAAAGAAAGTACTATAGCTTGTCTCCGCTTCAACATACCAGCCAAAGGCCTCATCGCACCTCAAAACCAACCCGCCGCTACCTGAATAATGGAAAGGGTTTTCCCTGGTTGACTTGATTCGAATTCCCGGCCTGAGTAAATCAGAGAAGGCCTTATTGGCTTGCTTCGCGACCTCTGCTGCGCGCAACTTGAGGCCCTTGCCGGATAGCTCGCGCTTCTCCTCCATGATCGGGACAAGGACCGAACAAATCCGGTCTGTAGTCACCACTTCAGGTGGCTGGGCCAGAATCGAAGATCCCGTTATACAGAGTGCCAGAACAACATTCGCTACAACTCGCATGAGTTGATTCTCTGCGGAATCCTTTGTATTTCAACCATTTTGTCATGCGCCGGGTAACTATCCCAGAAAGTCTGCCAAACCATCTCCTACATCCTTTATGGTTTCTACGAGCTTACCCATCACGGGGACCGCTTCATTTACAAACTCGAATAGAGCGGATTCAGCTTTGTGAATCCCATCCGCGATGGGCCTAAGATTGGGCTCCATTTTCTTCATAAGGTCGAGCATTTGCATCTGCGCATCATGAGAAATCTCCATCGCTTTGGCAGCGGTCGGGCTGGTTGCATAAGCCATTTCCGTCTTATTGCGCAATTCAATGGAACGCATCGAATTGACGGGAATTTTTGCACTTCCTGCAGGGCTCGCTTTGTCAAATCGAATATTGGCTCCTTCATTGACCGAGGACGTCAATCCCCAATTCCGAAAAGCAATGCCCTGAGCAAATTTGTTTCCACCAAACATTTCTTTCCGGAATTTTTCGGCGATCTTCCGATTCTGCTCATTCCCCATGCCCTGTTCAGCTTGCATATAGGCCTCCAGAGGGTCCATTCCGGATGCCATGAGCTGAGAAAGCACGAGCGACCCGAGAGGCCCACCCTTGTCAGCGCCACGAATCGATTTGTCTACTGCCTTGGCAATTTCCAGCCCTCTGCTTGCTGTGCTTCCATTGCTCGACTGAGTGGAGGACATCTGCGCGGCAAGGCCGAGGAAATTCTTCATCTCGGTCTTATCCATGGCGCCATATCCCTGATCGCGCATGCCCTTGGTATGGCCGGCAATTTCCTGGAGATACTCTCCCTGGCGCAGGTTCTGGACATTCGCGGCCTTCATGTACCTTACGAACTCCATTGTCTTCATGTCCATCCCACCATAGCGAAGCTTTCCAAGAGTACTCGCAAACTCCGATGCGCCAAGCCCTTGTGATGCAGCAAAACTAAGTGCATTAGGATCGCCACCTCTGGACGAGGAATGAGTGAGTTTGTAGCCCCTCCGCATCCCGGATTGCTTCAGGAACTCAAGATTGGCCATACCTGCTTCGGCATGATGAAATAGCCCACCCTGGTAATTGGTCAGACCTATGGCCTTCAGAGACTGCTGCTGGGACATCCGAGCATTCGAGCGCTTCTCACCCATCGCGGATATGGCTTTCACAAGTGCCCCGGCGACAGCAAAAGCTATGCCAATGTATGGAGCCGCTTTTCCCATCCCGGACATTGTCCCCCCGGGCTTTCCTCCTCCCCCGGACTCACTGCCGGAGCCACTGCCAGATCCGCTTCCGCCAAGCCCCCGGGCATTCCGAAAGACTGCGTTCTGCACATATAGCCGTTGGATGGGCTTGTTCTTCTTGGCGTTTTTCTCCCCGAACAGGCGACCGAACATTCCGCCTCCGGCGTTCGCTGCACTCTGCAGCGCATCGGGGCCGCCACCCGCGCCTTCCGATTCCGCTCCCCTGTTGTCCTTGTCTTTGTCCCGGCGGAACATGTCCCGGGTACGCTTCAGCGCATCGATCTTGTCTTTGGCAGCATTGTAGAACCCACCTCTAAGGAACTCTTCTTCGCCGGACTGTGCCTGCTGGGCGGCCTGCTGTGCATTCTGATAGACTTCCCGCTTTTTTTGCTCTTGCCGCTTCTCCTCCATGCGGCGGCGTTGCACAGCGGCATAGGATTGAGGACCTGCCTGGCCAGCGTCGACTGCCGTCTTAATGGGTTGACCGGCCTGCTTTCGGAACTTCTCGACCTGCTGCCTGGCCTGTCTATCGTCCAGGTCGAGTTTTACATTGATAGGCATACCTGATCCTATTGATGGATCAAACTTCGGTCCAGCCTTGTCCGATAGCCCTCTTCCATGGATACTCCAGCCATGGAAACACACCGCATTATTGTGGAGACTCTGGCCCGCAGCGAATCGCAGAAAGAACGCTCTATTCTCCCGAAGATCGAGCTGGAGGCCCAGACCCAGGAACCGCAGCACCTTACCTACTGGATCAATGACCAGGATAACCTGGTAAACATCCCGATCATTCCTTCCACGCTAAACTACCTGATTATCCGAGCCACCTATACTCAGGATGATACGCAAGCTGGAATCCAGGCCGGTGACCTTGCGCCTTTCCACGTCCGGGTGGATGGCGACACCCAGGATCGGGCGCGCAAAGGCCTGTATGTTCTGACTGGAGATGTGACGAGTCTGGAAGTCGGCACCCCTGTAACCAACGGCAAAGTTGAACTCAAAGTACTGATGGGCTAACTGTAGATGCTTCGGGAGAGTCGATTCACACTTTCCGGGCTTGCTTCCCTGGTCCGATTCGGGAAAGGCGGGAAGGCTATCCGCTCCACCTCGGAAGGACTGGAGGCCCGGACCAATGACGATTCGGCGCTGGAGCGGTTCCGTGGGGCCGACCCTGCACTACCCCAGGATCTGGTCCCTCTGGGCTATGCAGACAATCGATACGCGAACAGGGTAAACCCGGCCACCGGGGCAAAGCTCATTCGGACGAACCAGGCGGGCTCTTCCATCGAAGAAACCGGTATAGCGGTCGATGATGACGGCAACGTAACGATCCCCGGCAATCTGTTTGTGGAAGGCACACAGACCCAGATCGATACCAGCACTCTCCAGGTAGAAGATAAGAACATCGAGCTGGCCAAGAACGCCACCTCTGATGCAGAGGCGGACGGCGGTGGCATTGATCTAATCGGCAACGTAAAGAAATGGATCCGGTGGATGCTGTCCAGAGATGCCTGGGTTTTCTCGGAAAACATCGACCTGGAATCTGGAAAAGAGTTTCGAATCGATGGAGTAGAACTCTTTGCTACCAGGTCCACTGACGATCTCCAGGAAGGGTCGACAAACAAGTATTTCACTGACGGCATTGCCGACACCTGGCTGAACAACCGGAGCTCCGACGATATCCCCGAAGGATCGACCAATCTATTCTTCACAGATACTAACGCAACCAACTGGTTTGCGGCGCGTACAACGGACGAACTGGCCGAAGGATCGATCAATCTCTACTTCAACAAAGACCGGGTGAATGGAATCTTCCTGGTGGTGGACATGATCGGCCACGGCTTTTCGAAAAATGACATCCTGGCAAAAGACCCGGTCACGGAGGCCTTTGTACTGGCGGACTGCACGGATCCCCTGCGGACACTTCCGGCCGGAATAGTTGCGGCCATCGTTACTCCAGACCAATTCGTTCTACTGACCTATGGCTGGCTCCAGGGAGATCCGGGCGACTACTCCTTTACCGGGCGAGCCTACCTTGATGGGAGCACTCCCGGCGCCATATCCGACACGGAACCGGCGACCGAAACCAGTGTAATCCTTGGCCAAATTGATTCCAACGGTGTCTTCCTGTTCCGGCCCCGCATCGACTATGGTACGGCCAATGACTTCATAACTGAATTCGAGAACGGACTGAACTGATGACGGAATTCCAGAGAATTGCAGCACGACTCCGCGCCGAGTTCAACTCGATCCGCGCTCTATTCGGGAGTTCCAATGGTCTGGCCACCCTGGATGGCTCAGGACATCTCCCGGATGCGCAGCTTTCTCTGGCAGGCAAATCTACGGA
>JBHIXQ010000041.1:0-11067 GCA_041984705.1 Leptonemataceae bacterium
TGATGAAATTTGACTATGGAACGGCATTTCTGCCTGTACCTGTTTTCTTCGCATTTTTACAGAGCGTATTTCCCTGGAAGATTTCGCAGATCCTTATGAAACCTGCCTGGATCCTGGCCGGTGTTTTCTCCCTGATCCTGATCTTTCCACAAAGAGTCTACAGTTCATACGCCATCTACTATTTTGGCTGGGCTCTTATACTGGCCCTGGTAATGCTTGCTGGCATCTCCATGGCTATAAAGCGAAAGGAACTGGGTGCAGGGTCCAGCTTCGCAGGGCTAATTGCACTTCTGGCAGGAGGTATTAACGATACTCTGCTGGCGGATGGACTGATCACCAGCACCTATTTGTTACCCTACGCTTTCATTTTCTTTGTCACTGCCCAGAGCTATATTCTGGTGCGTCGCTTTTCCCATGCCTTCCATACTGCAGAGCATTTATCCGAACATCTTCAACTTGAAGTAACCAAGCAAACCCGGGAACTGGAAGAGCAGAATCGCAGACTATCAGAGGTAACCAGACAGAGAACTCTATTCTTCCAGAATATTTCGCACGAACTGCGCACTCCTCTGACTCTGATCTTCGGGCTACTGGAAAGTATAAGCCAGGGAGATTATGGGCCCATCTCGGAAAAATTAAAGCGGCCGGTGGCATCCATGCAGAAGAATGCACGCCAGTTACTTCGACTGATCAACCAGTTGCTGGATCTGTCTCGTATCGAGGCCGGTCAGATTACTCTGCATCTGGAAGCTGTAAATGTAAGCCGAATGCTGGGCGAGATGGCGGAATCCTACCATGAGATGGCCAGGCGAAAGGGCATCCACCTGGTAACTAGCATTGCTCCGGAAATATTCACTCTGGGAGATCCAGAGAAACTGGAAAAGGTGTTCTATAATCTGATGTCCAATGCAATGAAATTCACCCCTGCTGGCGGGGAAGTAACAGTTGAGTTGCAAAAGGATGAGCAGAAACTGCGCGTATCCATTCAGGATACCGGCCCTGGAATCGATGAATCAGACAGGCATAGAATTTTTCAAAGGTTCTTTCAGGGAGAAGGTCTTCGCAGTCGATTTCAGGAAGGAACAGGCATTGGTCTGGCCATTGTTCGGGAATTCATAGATTTGCATGAAGGTCATCTGGAACTTGAGTCCAGGCCAGAAGCAGGAAGCAAATTCACCGTAATCCTGGAAGCGCTGGAACTGGAGGAAGCCGCATCCCCGGATTCACAGGTAAGCAGCCTGTATCGCGGAGACAGCGAGTCGGAGTACCTTGGCCACCAGGACCTGAGCAAAATCGAGAAACATCGACCCAGGATTCTGGTGGTGGAAGACAGCGAGGATATGCGAAATTTTATAGCGCATGTCCTGGGCCATCGATATGAAATTCTTCTGGCAGAAAACGGAGCCCAGGGCCTGGAGCTGGCCCGCAAGCATTCCCCGGATTTACTGTTGAGCGATGTAATGATGCCGGTACTGGATGGTCCTGCCCTGATCTCGGAGATCAAATCGGATCCTTCGTTGCGAAGCATTCCCTGTGCGCTACTATCTGCCAGACTGGAAATTGATAGCGACGATGTTGAACAGGCGGATTTCTACCTAGCCAAACCATTTCAGCCATCGGAGCTAAGGCAGGCTGTGGAAGGATTCTTGTATTCTACGCAGAACCAAAAACCAGGTTCTTGATTCACTCCTGACTTATTCTTGATATTAACCAGTTCATCTCAAACTCCCTTAGACTCGTATAGAGTCTCTTGAGTCCTTCTGAGCTCTCCTGGATTCTCTTGCCGTTGCCCTGGAACTTCAGGCCATTCCAGCACTGATGCTGAGAAATAACCGATTCAGTGCATAAGTCCCATTTCCATGACCGAATCCAAACGTTAGTTCTAGACCAGCTCCCTGGATATTTGCTCCAGGGCAGTGGCAATTTCCTCCAGATGTTTGTAGGATTCCGTGGTGGATTCCGGCCCCAGATCGGCGCGCATGGCTCCGATGGTATCTTCGATAAAGGAGAGTATGCCGTACACCGGCTCCTGTCGCTGTATCAAATCTCGAATCAGTTTAAAATTTTGCTCATACATAGTTATTAATATTCCTGTCCCAGGATCAAGATACCCAGAGTTGCAAATTGTGCAATTGAATTCCGCAATAGTGCATGAACAGGGGTTCGGATGAACGAGGCTTTTGGATCAAATCCAGACCAGAGATGGGTCTATGTGTTGGAACGTTGTATGAGCTGGAAACAGCTCACAGAGTCCGCGGTGGGACGTGGAGGATTCAGTTGAATTACAGAAAAAAGAAAAGATTTCCAGGACAAAGCGTCTACGGGAGCACCAGAAGCGGGATCCGGCATTCCTTGAAGCTCCAATAGCCCCGGTTGCGGAAAGGGGCTATTAGAGCTGGCTCAGACGTATAATGTTTTCTCTTTGGAGCTCGCTTACCTTGCTGTGGAATCGATTATCCTCAGCCACAACCTCACCCTGAAAAGCTTCCAGCAGATATTGATCAAAGCTTTTCTCTGAGTTGGCGGTGGATGGATGGTCAAATCCCTGTCCGGCCAGCGGCTCACGCTTCTTCTTCTGATACAATGGGCTTTCTAGTTTTCGTACTATCATTTCCAGCCTCCTTTTCTCTCCTAATATTTGACGGATTTTATGCCAAATAGTTTATGTCCCATTTTGGTGCATAGCACAAAAAACCCGGTCATAATACCACTTTATTGTCTCTTTGAGAATAAGTCAATACTGAACAAAAGTCAAGCAGTTTTCTGCTCCCCGCAACCAGGGCTTTCCTTCTCTTCCAGCTCAGCTTCATTCTGGAGTTACTATAATCCCGGGCCGTGACAGAATCCGAGGTTATGGTCCATTTTTTCGATTTTTTTACCGGAGCTGAAACGGGCATGAAGCGGGGCCCCTTTACGGGAAGGAATGCAGGGTTTCTTCCTTAGAGCCGAAGATGTACCTGATATGAAACGAGTCTGGATACTTATTTCTGGCATCTTGATGATCAGCCTATTATCCCTGGGCTCTGAAGAACCGGAATCTCCATCAGCAGATCGAAAAGCGTTCATTGTTCGCGCTCATGTGATTTCCGTGGGACCGGAGTCGGCGGTGGTGGAGGTTATGGGCAAAGCTCGGGAGGACCTGGCCCGCCAGAGCAATGCTCGGGTAGAGGAATATTTTCTCAATCGAGAGTGGTCCCTGCGAAACGGACAGGGAGCTGAGGTAGGCAGATTTCTATGCACCAGGGTTCTGGTCACCGGAAACAGTTACAGACTATTTGGACTGCACCGAAGCAATGATTTGAGGCCGGGCCCACTGTACATGGGCATCCAGCTGGGAGAAGAAGTAAGCTACAGGCCCTACAAACCGCCGGTGGATTACCGCCTGCCGGAGCCGGAAATCAAGAGATCCCTCCAGCATCCAGTGGATGGAAAATTGATGAACTACATTCCAGAAGATCTTCTGGTCTATGGTCAGGGCTACGACTCCTCGAAGAACAACTACAATCCTTTCTTTTTTCACAGATCCGAAGCAAGAATGCCGCGCATCCATGGATTCTATATGGATCGCACTGAAGTGACCAACGCAGAGTATTTTAGATTTTGCCAGAAAGCCGGACATCCACTGCCCGCCTCCTGGAAGCCGCAGGGCACCTATCCTCGAGGTACCGCAGACCTGGCATTCAGTGAAGCAAGCTATTCCGATGCCCAGGCGTACGCACGATGGGCCGGAAAGAGACTGCCCACCGAGCTGGAATGGGAGATGGCCGCCAGAGGAGGACTGAGCGTACTTATCGATGAAAGCGGACCGGCAAGCCTGAACAATCGCCCCAGAGATTATCCCATGGGCCGCTTCAATCCGGATCTCTGCAATACCCGGGAAAAATGGTCCGGGGCCCCTCGTCTTATGCCTGCTGCAGCCATGCAGGATGCCAGTCCCTACGGAATCCTGGGAATGTGCGGAAATGCACCGGAATGGACCTCCAGCTACTTTGAGCCCTATCCAGGCCACAGGTTTCGAAAGGGCAACGCCCGGGATTACTCCGGTCACCTTTTTCATGTGATTCGGGGTGGAGCCTATTATCTGCCATCGGACATGGCTCGCGCCGATGCTCGACAGCCGGCAGGTTATCCCTCTCCTTCTTCCGATGCCAAAGCAGGGATTCGGCTGGTGATGGATCCTTGAAGAACTGTGCCGGGTAACTTCTATGGATGAACTGGATAGTCCGGGATATTTCTGAATTTCGCCCGGTTTCTCCGGGCACCACGGAATCTCTCTGAATAGAAAGGCTGGACCGCTCTTCGGACCATGGTTCAATCAACCTGTGCGGATCTATCAAACAATCATGGCTATTCTATTTCTTGTAGCGGCAATTTTGCAGGGAAACGATCCAGACCCCGGTTTCTGGATCTCCATTTATCTTATTCCCGCGATTCTATCCGCCGCCGAAGCCTGGCGATGGCTGAAAAACAGGTCCATGCTCATTCTAAGAAGCATCATCTGGCCCTTGCTGAGCATTGTCTGTTTGCTTTATGGCTTCAGCCTGTTTCAGGGGCTGGGATCGGAATGGTATAACGATGAAGTTACCCGCGAAAGCGGAGGATTGTTCTTGATCGCAATTCACAGTGTGATCTCCTACTGGTCGGTTAGAAACCAGGCAAGCATCACCAGGAATTAAAGGTTAACAAATGGCATACGATATATCCAATTCCAGCAAGAAAATCCTGAGAACCATCGACAGAAAGGGAAGGAAGGCTGCGCTCACTCCGCCGGGTTATACTCCGCTCCTGGACAATCCGTTTCGCTGGTTTTCGATTCTAACTGCACTGGCAAGCCCTGTAATTGGTTACTACTTCGGATGGCTGGCTGCAGGTGCCACTCTCCTGGGCGCGGCAATAATATTCGGAATCCGAGAAACATTCATCCAGGATGACCATGCCATAGTGCGTATCTACGGCCCTCTGGGTAGATTGCGGTATCTATTTGAGCGAGAGCTGCGGGATAAATATCTGCAGTATTTCAACGAAACAAATACCAGTGGTCGCCCTATACCGCGAATTGTTCGCGATTATATTTATCAAAAGTCCAAGGCACTGAAACCCATGTCCAGTTTTGGAACCGAGCTGGACCCTTACGACAGTGAAACCACTACAGGATGCAGAATATTGCATCGAAACTTTCCGGGCTCCCTGGGGCAGCCTGGCTATGAGGTTGTCGTAGGCGAAAAGCGAAAGGGAGTGCGGCCATTCTATGTTCGCAATGTAGTAAACGTTTCGGCCATGAGCTATGGATCCATCAACTACAAGGCTGCGGAATCTTTGAGCGTTGGAGCAAAAGGCATTGCCTATGTAAACACCGGCGAAGGAGGCTACGGGCCTCATGGAGTAGCCGGCAACGATGTAGTGTTTCAAATTGGCACGGCCAAGTACGGCGTAGGCGATGCGATTCAGCAGAATAATGGCGAGACTACTCGCGTTCTGAACTACCAGGTACTGAAAGAGCTGATCAACAATCATTCAAACATTGGAATGATACAGCTCAAGATCTCTCAGGGTGCCAAGCCGGGTCTGGGAGGACATCTGCCCGGGGGCAAGGTTACACCGGAGATTGCAGCTGTGCGAAGAATCCCTGCTCATAAGACATCCATCAGTCCTTCCCAGCATGCTGAGATCCTGGCTGCCAGCCCGCGGGAAACTATATCCAGGTTAATGGATTTCATAGACTCTATTCGTCAGGCCACAGAGCTGCCGGTAGGCATAAAGCTCTGCCTGGGAAACCCCGAGGAAGTGGAATTACTTTGCCAGGCAATGAAAAAGACCGGCAAAGGTCCGGATGCCATTCAGCTGGATGGCTCGGATGGAGGCACCGGTGCTGGGCCCAATCTCTTTATGAACTATGTGGGGTATGGTAGTGCCATCGAAAGCTGCGCGATGCTCCATCGCCGCCTGACACAGCTCAAGATCCGAGATCGCGTGGTACTCAGCGTATCTGGCCGGGTATTTACTCCGGTGCATGCTGCTCTGGCCTTTGCTGCTGGCGCAGAGATAATTGATAGTGCCCGAGGACCCATGCTGGCTCTGGGATGCATTCAGTCGCTGAAGTGCCACACCAATCACTGCCCCACGGGCATTGCCACCAACCAGCCCTGGAGGGTAAGAGGACTGGATATTCCCGAAAAATCCACCCGGGTGCATCATTTCCTCAAAGGTTTTCATCAGGACATGATGGATATTACTAAAATTACAGGACACCTGGACCCGAGAGATATTCGCGCATCCGATCTACGACTGATTCGCGGACAATACGCGAATATGGATGAGTATTTCAACGATTAGTTGCTCAAGGGCTGGGTTACAGGATTGACTTCAAAAACCTTTACAGCGCCTTTCTTCCCGCGAAGCATATAATCACCGGAAAGCGTTAAAGACTCGGAATTGTCAATCCCCAGAGCTGTGGCTTCATCGATGAGCAGATCCACGTTCTTCTCTTTCGTAAGATCCTGGATCCTCGCTGCAGTGTTTACCGGATCCCCCATTACAGCGTACTTCAGACGCTGATAGGATCCAATGTTTCCAGCAAAGATTTTACCCGTGGCAATGCCCATTCCATAACGAACACCATCCTCTTGCAATTCAGGAGGGAGATACTTCTCATTGTAGGTTTTCATCAGCTTGCGAATCGCACGGGCCGCTTCTACAGCATTGGCTGCATCGCGGCCTGTAGGATCGGGACAACCAAAGGTAGCAAGGATACCATCACCCAGTAGCTCGTTTACAGAACCCTGGTGATCAAAAATCAAATCCATGATGCGGCCAAACAAATCGCTAATGAACTCAGCATACTTCTGCGGACCAATTCTTTCTGCGATGGTGGTAGAACCGCGAACGTCATAGAACATAACGCTTGCTTCCAGGGTTTTTCCACCAAGCTCCGATGAGATCTCTTCGCTCAGGATCTTCTCTACAATGTCCCGGGAGAAGTAGCGGAGCAACCTTTGCTTATCGTGCTCCAGCCTCTGATTCAACTCATGAATCTTTCGCCTGTAAGAAAGCAATTCCAGCGCCTGCTGAATTCGCATACTCAAATCGGCCAGTTGAATGGGTTTCTTGATGAAATCGCTGGCGCCGGTGGACATACCCACAATGCGAATCTCATCTGAATCGTCTGCACTCATGATAAATACTGGAACAGACACGGATTTATCGTGAGCCCGAATCTTCTTGAGTACTTCCAGTCCAGGAAGCTGAGGCAGGAAAATGTCCAGCAAGACCAGATCCGGGTCAAAACTCTCCATGAACTCCAGGGCTTCCGGTCCATCGGGAGCTATCTTTGTTTGATATCCCCACTGGCTCAGAAAGCGATCCAGCAAAGCAGCCTGATCTGGATCATCTTCGACTATTAAGATTTTGGACTGTGCCATAAGCCTTAGCCGGCGGCCAGCTGAAAGTAAGGATGCGATTTATAGCGCTTGAGTTGAGGTTCGCTGATGATCTTCTCGAATGGGTCCGCTTGATCTCCGGAAGTCTGATAGGCCGCCTGGACTGCTGCGCGAGATTTTGCATCCAGAGGAATCCCGGCCCCTGCCTGACCCAGAGCCGCGGAAAGCACTGTAATCTTTCCCAGGTCATCAGATCCATTCAGATTGGTAATTGTAAGCTCCATGCTATGCAGAAGAGACTCTGGTAGATTCCATTTCTTCGCAGCTTCTCGTCCAGCCTCAGCGTGGGTAGTTCCGTAGGAAGATTGCTCGAGCTCCCTGAGATCGAAGCCGTTTTGCTCTGCCTGCTCGATCAGGAATGCATAATGGTCACCTTTATTCAGTGCCAGGATACTCATGCCAATATTGTAGAGAAGTCCAGACAGGAATGCCTCATCCGCCAGCTCAGGATGCTTGAAACGTTTGGCTACTTCTTCAGCAATCAATGCTGATAGTACCGGATACTCGGTGAGATATTTCTTGAATACAGGGCTCTTTAGATCGGTGGCGATTTGCCTGGTGCTGATAAAAATGATCAGGTTTTTCAGCGCCTTGAGCCCAAGCAAAGTGATGGCATCTCGCATCAATTTGATGCGTCCCGACCGGCCGTAATAGGCGGAGTTGGCTACTCGCAGGATTTCGCTGCAGATTCCCCTGTCCGGGGCTATTAGCTTTTCCACTTCGGCAGCACTTGAATCCGGAGATTCAGTATCATACTTCATGATCTCCATCACCACCTGTGGCAGAGGAGGAATGACCAGGTCAGAATCGCTCATGCTGCCAGTTCTGCCGTACGTAGAACGAGAAACAATAAAATTTCCCTGCCTTACCTGCAACACATAACAGGTGGGCCCCTGGATACGGTACAGGTAACATCCGGAGGCGGACCCTGAAAGGATGCTGGATTCCCGAAAAACAGGAATCCAATGCCAAACCTGATGCTGGCCAGGGGCGCGGAGTTTCCGTCCAGGGCCGCTGAATCCGGACCGGTGCAAAGGTCGATACTCTATAGAAGGACCTATGCCCTCTCTAGAATTAGCAGCCGCCCTGGTCACCTGTCTGATCTTTTATGCAGTCTATTACAATCGGCTGGGTAAGGTGCGATCCTTTGTGGCCGTAGCCGAGGCATTCCTGGCCGGCGCCGTAATTGCTGTGGCATTGCTCCTTCTTTCCCCTCATACATCCGACCGGATGGAGGAGCTAACGCCTGTAACCCAGGGGTTCCTGTTGGCCGCTCTTCCGGAGAAGCTTCTGGGTCTGCTGGCCTTGAGCTATATGATGGTTCGGGATCGGGATCAGATGTCGGTGAAAAATACCATAGGCTATGCCATTCTCATTGGTGCTGGATTCTCTTTCGTCGAAAACATCGCCTATGCCTGGATCTATGGAAGCCAGATTGTATACCTTCGTCTCTTTAGCTCTGTTTCCATGCATCTTACAAGCATGGGCATCATGGGATATCTTCTGGGATTGGGCTACATTCGTAAGCGAAAGGGTTGGATCTTTTTTCTGTTCGCATTTCTGATTCCGTTTCTACTTCACGGAATATTCGATTTCAGCATCTTAACCGGGGACTCCTGGAACTATAGTATACCACTACATATTTTGCTGCCTGTTTTCATTGTGGAAGCAGCCATTTCGCGCGCCCAGACGCTGCCCACTCGAGGAGACCTGGAAGCAGAAGGAATATGGTTTGAGGAATGGGCTCTGCTGGACCGCCAGAAAGGTTATGAGAAGTGGATTCTTGCATCCACCGACCAGGTCCATCACTCGGCACCTTTCTTTCGTCTGCCTCCGGGAGCTGCGAAGAATACCCTGGCCATTCTGGTACTGGCCTTGCCGGTAGCAGTTCTGATCAAGCCAGAACTGATTCAACTGGAAGTGACCATCAGTTACTCAATGTATCTTGCGCTGTTTGTGCTTCTGCCTGCCTCCATTGGAATTTCCATTCTTACCATTGGTTCGGTGAATCCGGAATTCTTCAAAGGTAGATTGATTCGCATTCCTATTGTGCTGGACTGGGAAGTGTTCGAAGAGGGAATTCCAGCTCCTGTAAATTCTGGCATCTCCTATGAACTTAGTGGTGCATCCCTTTATTTAAGGGGAAACATCGAACCCGGTGAAGACAAGCAGATTCAGTTTCGCTTTGATCGCATAGCCAGCCCGGCTGTTAATTTCAGCACGGTGGAAATTTCCGGCGACCGGGGACGTCCGGGGGATGGCCAATTAATTCGCATTGATCGCGAGACCACCGGGTTCCATCAGTTCCAACGAAGGTATCGAATTCGCCGACTGCTCTGGGGGTTGTTCTATTTTTTTCATTTCCCGGGATCAGAAGGCTTTCGCAAGCTATTCATAAAACCAAGAACCATAACCCAAACTCGCAGAACCTACGAACCCGGAGACATCGTCTTTCTGGAAGGAGATCCTGCCAGACGGTTTTATCTGGTGGAAAAGGGTAAAGTGCAAATCCTGCGCGATACAGGCACCGGGCCTGTGGCTCTTTCCACTGTGGAAGAAGGAGAGATATTCGGAGAGATGGCTCTGGTACATGGAGAGGCAAGAAGTGCCACTGCCATCTGTATGACAGAAACAATTCTTTCGTCCGCTCTTTCCGATCATCTGGAATCTCTTATAGAAGCCAACCCTGAATTTGCTTCTACGTTGATTCGCACGCTGGTCAAACGACTAATCCATTCTGAGGAAGCATTCCTGGAAAAGTTAAAGTCCATGGAAGTAGAGGATAAAACCCAGTGGCTGCATAAGGATGACGAGTCAGATGAGGGAGAGCAAAAATAGGGCCGGGAAAACCGGAATTGTTGACAGGGCCCATGAATTCGGAGATCTCTGGCTGACCCATGAATTCTCAGGAACCGCTACTGGATCTGGATACCTTCGAAGAAAGGTTCATTGACGCAAACCGAGGGAAGCCTCTATTCTTGATCCGATACCAGAACATTCAGGGTATGGAGATGGCACAGTTCCTTACCTATCTAAGGAACGAAGTTCATAGCATTCTAAATCTGACCGACGTAGAGTTTTGCTTTCACATGATGGATGCAGATACCCTGCTTATGGGGATCAGCCCCTACTCAAGCTGGCGGGGGCGGGACTTCCCCAACATAGACAGCGCTGTTGGCCGATTCCATGATGAATGCGCCAGCAACCGGGTGTGCCTCTTTGACTTTGGCGTGGCTCGCACACAATGCAATTATATTTCCGATTCAGAGGAGATCCTTCAGGAATTGCTGCAGGCCTCGGAAAAAAACCTGAAGGATAATCTTACCCGCTGGAGCTGGACCTACTTCAATCGTGCGAATACATATATCGCAGGTGCCGCGAACGAAGCAATGATTCAGCCTACCATTTCCTATGACCCCCATCGCCGAACATTTACAGTAAAAGGTGGAGAGGTTTTTGTCGGTGGTGGTGTGTATCAGAATTACAGAGATCTGATTCAGGACATTCCTTCGGATCAGGATCTGAACCGCATAGAGCTTTTGATTCTGGAAAAGCTGATCGTGGCCTGCGAAAATGCACCCGGGCTACTAAAGTTTAATATTTCGCCACAGTCACTCATCGACACTTTTTC
>JBHIXQ010000042.1:0-10912 GCA_041984705.1 Leptonemataceae bacterium
TAGAGCTGATATTTGATCCGGAGGAAATCCAGAACGTCCCATTTGAGGCCCAGGCCAAAGACCAGGCCATTTAGATGATAGTTTAATTTCACATCCCCGGCATTGGCCCAGGTGGTGAGAGATGGATCTGTACCGGCGGAACTATTTCTTAAAGTGTATGAGCCATAGGTGGCGGTGAGGGATTCATGCACGCTCTGATATCCGATGATGGGACCTGCCCGAAAGTCCTTTGTCCATCGATGGTAATAGCCAAAATCATAGAGCCTTTGATCATAATGATATCTTAGAAGCCTGGTACCTTCGAACAAACTGGTGGCATAGGTAGAATTTCCAGGAAATGCGAATAGAACACTGGGGCTGGTATTTCGGGAAAACTTTCGAACAACGTTATTTCTATAGTAAGAGATATCGAACCTATCACCGTAGGAATACATAAGTCTGGTTCTTATCGGAAAATAATCGTTTTCGTCTCCCTCTCCCAGGGGAATAGCAGCAGGCTGACCTGTAGTTCCCGAATTAATTGCGGAATTGATCAACCAGGCTGGGCCGGTTTCGGTCATCAAGTTTTGCTTTCCGATGGCATAGCCAATGCCAAAATCAAACTGGATCCTGTGCATATAGGTATCCAGAAAAGGAACATCCTGTTCCAGTCTCTGCCCGGCAGGTTCCTCTGCAGATATGGACCCGTAAAACGGAAGCGATACCGAAGTCAGAAATAATAGCAACGGAAGAATTTTGATGTTGCAATTGTGCACGTTAGCTCACTTATCTCCTGGTGACAAACCCGCGAGAACGGATATTCTGGATAGGACGTAGATAAGTACCTGCTGCACCAGAATCTTTTCCAGATTCCACGGACCAGAACCTGTCAGGTTTGACAGTAAGTTTAAGACAAGACTTCGAGGTTCTATTAGTCAATTTTCAGTGGTCAAAGGATTCTGGATCAGACAAATAGAGGTCCGTCAGGACATCTGGTCTCTGTTCAGGAATTGATATTGAGGAACCTATGAAATTCGAGTCCAGCATCCCGGAAAACACTAACTTCCTCCGCAGGTCATTGTTGATCTTCGTCATTCTGTCTGGACTGACCTTTACCGCCAGTTGTAATACTTTCCAGGAAGTCCCATCCTATTTTGGCTATGATTCTTACTGGGGCCTGTTCTGTGGCTGCACAACTCACAGAACAGCTACATCTCCTTCTGATGAGGCATCGGACAGCTTGAATAAGGTATATTCAAGAGTGCGAAATGACTTCGCAGGAAACGGCGAAATCCTGGAAGAGCTGGAAAATTCTTTTCGTGCCCAGGGGTTTGAGCTTCGCAAAGAACTGGATGCCGGTGGAAATACAAAGAGGCTGGTGGCCATTATTGATGGGGACCTGTCCTTTCCCACTGGCTCTTCGCAGCTTACCCCCAAAGCCCTGGAAATCGTAGATAAGATGGGTGAGGGTCTGGCCGAGATCCCCAACACGGTGGCCCGCATCCACGGACATACCGACACACCCGGCTCCTACCAGGGAAACAAAATCCTGAGCCAGAAAAGGGCGGAATCTGTGCGAACGGCCCTGATCACAAGAAAGGGAATTGCACCGGAACGGATTCTGGAAGTAAGGGGATTCGCAGATGATCGAAAGCTAATTGATACTACAGCAGCGGAACCCAGAAACCGTCGTACAGAGATTTTGATTTCCTTTAAAGGGGATTCCTGACAATACAGGCAATGCTACGGCTCGGCCTGCTCCTTGTTTGCCTCTTTACTATTCCGGTAGGTGCCGGAGGTCTATCGGCCCGGAGTCTGGATCAGTGCCTGGAGTTTCTTCCGCTGACGGAAACAGCACCTGAGCTTGAACCGGAAGCATTGGTGGAGGCAGAATTTCGCCCCCTCTCAGAGCTCCAGCACATTACGTTTCATGAAGGACCGGTGTGGCTTCGATGCGAAATTGGAAAGCTTCCATACGTCGGGCACAACACAGATTACAGACTCTTTCTGGCAAATGGATTTATTCAATTCCTGGATGTTTATCTATTATCCACGGAAAACGGACCTCAGCGCATCGCGCGATATAATGCAGGAAGCTCATTGCCACGATTTCTGGGCAATCAGCACCGTCAGCCGGCCTTTCGTCTGCCCCATTTAAAAAGGGATTATGTTTTGATGATTCGGTTGCAGACAAAAAGTCGCATTCGAATTCCCTTATCCCTGATTAAAGAGAATCAATACGAGATTCAGAAAGGTCAGGAACGGACTCTATACATTGTATTCTATGGAATGCTGATGGTACTCTTTGTAACCAATGTACTTGGTTTTGCCGGATTGAGAGACCGTCGCTACCTGGAGTTAAACGGCTTTCTGCTCTTGCATCTGCTCTATCAAACCTACCTGGATCAGTTCTGGCCCGCCGGCCCTGGCAAGAGCACATGGATATTTCAGTTACTGGCAGCTTCCGGCCCGGCCTCACTTACAATGCTTACTGTATTTCTGGGAAGTTTTCTGGATGTCTCCAGAAATAATAAGAAAGTCTGGTTTCTGATTCGCTTTCTTCAAGCCACGGGAATCGCTCTGGCGCTCCTGGTAATTGTAGACTATCAGTGGGGCATTACCAGCGTTATCTATACCGTTCCATTCTGGTTCGTTGGACTGTTTGCCATAGTAGCTCTGGCCTACACCGAATCCAGAACTGAAGCCAGATATCTTTCCTGGGCGATATTTGTCAGTATTCCTTTACCTGCCATACTCACCACGTCCGATGCGATCCTGGGATGGGATGTCCTGAATTTTCTTCCTCTTATTCGGATGTTTATTTTGCCAGGAGGTTTGATACTAACCATATCTGTTACCCTTAGATTAAACAATATTAATCGCGAACGCCGGGAAGCTCTGGAAGAGGCTGTAAGAGAAAGAACCAGGCAATTGATGACAGAATCTCTTCGCAGCGAAGAGGCCGGAAGAATCAAAGATAATGTTCTTCGCATAGTTTCCCACGACATTCGCTCTCCTCTGGCTGCGCTCAAGACGAACCTTCCCCTTCTGCGAAAGAGAGGTCTGGGAGAGGATGTCAGGGAGGAACTGGTACATGAAATGGAAAGCACAGTAGATCAGCTGCTCCATCTTTCTAACTGGCTCCTGGAATCCTCTCGCGCAGGTAGCGGCAAACCTGGTCTGGAGCCGCGCTGGATGAGCATCCAGGGAACACTGGATGATATCGCCACACGTTACAGCGGAACCGGAAGCGACACGGAGTTAAAGATCCAGGTGTCAGCCCCTCCGGGATGGGAATTCTTGATCGATCCTCCGCTATTTGCCAGCATGATTTCCAACCTCATCTCCAATGCTATGCCTCATCTGGGAAGCGATGGTACTCTGGATCTGGTTGCGAATCTGGAAGGGGATTTCGTATTACGAATCATAGACAATGGCTCCGGGATTCCGCAAGAATTGCAGCCAGGCCTGTTTGATCCCACAAAGACCGGTCGAAGTCCGGATTCCAGTGCAGGACGAGGTCATGGCCTGGGACTGATTCTTTCCAGGGAAATTGCGCTGCTGCATGGAGGGGAGCTGGAGCTGGAACACAGCGTTCCGGGCAATACTGTATTTGTATTTCGCATGCCAAGAAATAGAATCTATATTCCCGGTCATGAAATGTCCAGGGGACAATCCATAATCCTTCTGGTGGATGACGATCCTGCGTTTCGCCAGATGGTGCGCACTCTTTTCTACCAGGCAGACCCGGGACTGGCTACAGTGGAGGCATCCAATACCAGGCAGGCTCTTAGAATTCTGAGAGAACTCAAGCCCAGGTTGATTCTCACCGACGTATGGATGCCTGGAGAAGATGGATTTCATCTGATTCAGAGCCTTGCCGGGGATGAACGATATTCACAGATTCCGGTATGGGCCATTTCTGCAGATCCCACCACAGAGAAGAAGGCAACATCCTATCCCAACGTTACTGAATTTCTGGCAAAGCCCATTCAGCCAGAGAAGATCAAACGAAAGTTTATCGATTTCTCTCGTGGAAATATGCGATAAGCTCTGCCGTGGTTTCTGCATTCAGCTTTTCTTTTAGATTCCCTTTATGAAAGGCCACGGTGCGCGCTGATATATCCAGTCGCTCTGCGATTTCTTTATCCTTGAAGCCGTGAGCCACCAGTTCGAATACCTGCCATTCCCGTTCACTTAGTTTCGGGTCCTGTTCCCTGTGCTGCTCCAGGATGGATTGAACCTTGTCTGAAAAAACCGGATGCCCGGCCACAATTCGGTTCAGAGCTGCCAGGATATTTTCATTTACATCATCCTTTAGAAGTACGCCATCCACCTGCAACCGAGTTGCCGCCGCAATAATGGCCGGGGATTCCTGCTGAGTCACAATCAGAATACCTGTGTCCGGATAATGCTTCTTGATGTAGGACACTGCCAGCAGTCCGCCGTACTGGGAGCTTTCTCTCACACCCAGCCTTTCCATTTCTTCAGATAGTCCCGGCTCCGCCTGCTCCTTGAGTCGCTCTCCGGGTGGCATGCCAATATCCAGGACAGCGATTCGAGGTACTTTTTGAGCAAAACCATCCAGCACATCGTCTCCATTTCTGCCTTCGAATGAAACGTAGAATGCATCGGAATCTCCGATAACAATTCGAAGCCCCGTAAGAATGAGCTGATGATCATCCGCGATCAAGACTGAGGATTTTTGCCCGGTCATCCTGGTAACTGTTCTGAGATTTATTATAATCCCTGACAAGTCTTTGTCTAAACGGAATTACCGCCGGAACCGGAATTGCATTTTTACTTGATTCACAGGTGGATCGCTCCCGGTAATGAAGACGTGGATGGCGGACTCATACCGTTTCGACCTGTAAGTGGCGTCCGGGGCCCTCATGCCCAGACCATTGCTACTCATCTTCTGGGTAGAGCTACATTTAATAGTAAGAAGTTCAAATCGGATCTGTACACGGTGGCCTTACCCAGCCCGGAAGGCAGCATGGACCGGATTCTACTGAAGATTCACAGACAGAAAGCCCGGGAAGCACCGGCTGTAATCCTGGTGCATGGAATGGAAGGTAGCTCCGAATCTGTGTACATCATCAAGCTGACGGAGAAGCTTCTGGCTCGCGGATTTCATGTTGTACGAATGAATCTGCGTCAATGCGGAGACGGCCGGGATATGGCAAGAATGACCTACAATGCGGCCATGACCGTGGATTTACACGCTGCCTGCATTTTTGTCCATGAGAACCTGTCAGAAAAGATGGCCCTGGTGGGTTACAGCCTGGGCGGCAATCTTACGTTAAAATATATGGGCGAGCCCGGCACCGAGCGGGCCCGCCAGATTCGAAATCTGCGAAGAGCGCAGCCAGACTACCTGGAAAGAGAAAGTCCACTTCGCAGAAGATGGAAGGATTTTCCGCTGCGACTTCCGGAGCGATGGGTTGCTGTAAGTGCCCCTCTGGACTTGAAGGCTACTCAGGTACGGATGGACTCGGAAAGAGCGCGAATATACAGGGAAGCATTTCTGGAGGAGTTCAAGCTGCGAGTGGATTCCGGAGTCTATGGTGAGCTGGCCAGAAATCTTCCTGCAGCCCATAGAAGACCGGATACCTTTTATAGATTCGATACACTTTATACCGCTCCGGCCGCGGGATACCTGGGAGCGGAGCATTATTATGAGGTTGGCTCCGGCGGGACCTATCTATCCAGGATCAAGACTCCAGGACTGCTACTACATGCCCTGGATGATCCCATGATTCCCCACGAACCGATCCATGAAATTCCCTGGTCGCAGTACAAAGATATCGAAGTGCATTTCACATTGAACGGTGGCCATGTAGGATGGCTGGGCAGAAAACATCCAGAAATTCCCGATCGACGATGGATGGATTACCGCATCGAGACCTATTTGCTGGACTGGATCGGTCGTAAATCCTGAATACAGTCGGTACTCAGACCCATTTCCTTTTGAACATCCATGGCAGGATCTCGACTGTAATTTCGTAAGAATGCCGAACCTTTTCGAAAGTAGGAATGAGGATTCTGGGTCTGCAGCGAAAGATCTTTGTGTGTTTCCTGAAGCATGGTACCGCGATCATAGGGCCCCATCAATTGTTCATAAAAACCGAATCGATAGATCTTGCCCTCTTCTTCAAAGGCCAGGGGAGTCAGGGAGCCATCCCTTTCATTAAAGAAGTACAGCAAAGGTTTTCGCTCCACCATTCGCTTGCGTGTGTCCAATCTCTTTCTTGCTAGATTCACATCCATGGGCTGAATGCAACGTCTGCCGGATTCTTCATGATCCATATGGACCGGGCCCTGAGCGCTGTGATACACGAATTTAGGCTGGAATAAGACCCAGGGACCCTTTCTCTGGACAAGGCCCTTCTCTCCATAGATGGTTCGCCTGGCAACACCTCGTACCCATTCTTCATAGGTATGGATCTTATAATAGACCATTCCCTCTCCGGTAGCTTCCAGAGATAAAAGCTGAGTTGAGGTGGAAAGACTGTGCTCATCCGCAACGGAATATCTGGTGGAAACCGGCCTGCGATAGGAACCTTCCAGTTCCTGGAGGCTGGCAGAGTCATCTATATTCACCACATCCGAGCCGGCGGGATCCGAGGCAGCGGAATCCGAGGATGGGCTGGTTTGCGAATCGGACTCTTTATCTGCGTATTGCTGAGAGTCCCGGGAATCAGTCAAAAGCTCGGAGCGCTCTGGTAGACGATGAATCCACTCGGGCGTAGAAAAACAGTAAAGCCCCAGAAACAGGACCGAAAGCGCAGCGGCTCTTCCGGATAGAGTCCTTGAATTGCGAAGAATCAGAGCCGCTCTGCCGAGGCCGAAACGGCTCATCGATTCAGGTTTTCTATTTGGACGGCCGGGAATGTATCTACGGGAATAATGAGGTGCAACTCGCATCAAAGATGGATCAGACGGATTTTCCGCGAAACTCGAATCTTGTATGTCCAATCTGTATTTCATCGCCATTTCTAAGAGGTCTGGGCCGCAGAACGCGTTTTCCGTTTAGATAGGTCCCGGTATCGCTTACAAGATCAAACAATACATACTTCTGATCGATCTTGCGGATTTTTCCATGTAACATGGAAGCGGACTTATCTGCAACTACAAGACTGGCCATGGGACTGCGCCCGATGTAGGTTTCTTCCAGAAAAAGATCGTATTCATTTCGCTTTCTGTACGGATCCCCGCCCACAAGCACCAGGGTAGCATATTCGTACCGGCTGGCATCACGCAGAGCCATCTGAAGAACTTGATAGGATTTTTCCTTTAGTTCCAGGGAAATGGTTTCTGGAGTCCTGGTGCGAAAGGGCATCTCCGACTGAAATGCTCGAGCCTCCGCCTCGCTGGACAGGGCTGCTGCGGTGGCCATTCTGGCCGATTGTCCTTCGCCCACTGCCACGGATTCGCCGGGATAGTAATCCGGACTGGAATCCTCTTCCACGGCTTCGCTCACGGATCTGGGCATTCCATCTGGATTCTGGCTTTTGGCCAGAGCTTCGGTAAAATCAGTAATCTGTCCCGGGGCCTGCGGTTCCAGCCTGGATGGCTTATCCTGATCGGCGCTCCAGCCTTCCATAACCTCTTCGCTTACAGGCGGCAATCGTTTACGCGCCTGCGCCCGGCGAAGCACAATCCATAAAAAGACGAAAAATGCGATTAGCAGAAGCAGTCCAACGGCCAGAAGAATCCAGGCCGTAATTGAGTATTCGCCCTCAAACATCCGAAAGGGAACTTCATAGATATACTCTGCAAAGCGATCCGGTTCATTCAGATACTCTACCCGAATTTTGATTTCCTTTCCGGGATATCGATTCCAGATTTCTGCCTTCGAAGAATATCGGAGCGTATAATGAGATCTGGAATCCGAGGAAGGTTTCAATCGCCCAGGAGGGAACTTTTCTTTAAAGACTTCTCCGCCGGTTTTAAGAGCTATCTTTTGAAATCGCTCTTCTCCCTTTGCCTGGCCATTCAATATCGTATATACCGGGATTTTCGCTTCCCTGGCTTCGCCTGCGATGGCGATAGCATCCTCCTCCGAAAGATACGAACCTTCATCACGGCCATCTGTAAAAAGAATCAGTGCAGATCCTCTGGGAGAATACGCTTTTCTGGCCTGGGTAGCATGATCCAGACCAACGTACAGAGCATCATAGATGCGGGTCTTCATTCCAGTGCGCTGAATCTCTTCGATGCCTTTGAGTACACTGGCTCTTTCGGTAGACAGACCAGTCATGGAAAGAATCTGAATAGGCTTTCCGTTAATGCGATACACAGCTACCCGATCTGAATCCGGCAGGTTTCGCACAAAATCCAGGGCTGCCTTTCTAGAATTTATGAATGCTTTTTTAGGTACGGACTTTGTGGCATCCAGCACCACTACCCAGTTGCTACCGTTTTCTCGGGCCGATACCACTTCTTTCAGGTTCTGAGCCTGCGGGCCGGAGCCATAGTCTTCATAGATGACAAATGTAGGTTTCCCCTCCGATGTGGAAGGAATCTCAACCGTGGCCTCCATTTCCGGATAGGCCGAGTTGTTAACGCTGGAAATCTCTACCTGAGCCAGAGCAGGTCCGGACATCAGAAGTCCAAGAACTAGCAGAGTGCGTTCCATAAAAGAGCGGAACCGGTCCATATCTGACATTATCGGACATAAAATGAATTGAAAAGCGCATTTTCCGGCCTGGCCACGAAGGGAGCCCTGAAGAAATTTAGATGCAAGCCGGCCCCGGCTCTATACGAGGAAGGAGCCTGGCCGCAGATCTGGCCACAGAAACAAAGTTACGATGCCGGATGCCGCAGACCCTTTATCGCTGCTGCTCGGGGAAGTACATCCGATTCATTTCCCGCTGTTGTCTCTGATGTTCCTGACCCTCCGGCGTCGAAAGGAAGTACGCCAGATATCCAAAGTACATTCCCAGGATCAGAAATCCGGTCCCCATAATGGCCAGAGCCATCTTCCTGGGCCTGTTCCAGGATTTCATATAGTCCCGATGCAAGACTCCAGCAACCATCAGGATTAGATAAAGGCCGCCAAATCCGGCCACAATAGCAAAAAACAAATGAGCCTCCAGAGAAATCTATCTGCGGGATGCCTCGATGGCAGCGCCCAGGGGCCCGGCCAGGTCTCCCAGTTCAGCAAGCTGCAACTGCGGAGCCGGTCCCATACATAACGATTCCAGGTTATTTCTGATGACAGGCAATAGAAGCTCTCCCATGGCCTCCATGATTCCGCCACCCAGAACAATACAATCCGGCGCCAGGCAATTGGCAGTCTGGGACAGTCCTATGGCCAGATAATGAGCGTAATGCTCTTCCATAAGTTCTACAGTGAAGCTATCCCCTTTCTCGTAGGCCTTCTTCAGGCTGGAGCTCTTGACGGGCTGCTTTTTTAGATTGTAGTTGATGATGGATTTCAGCCTGGTCTTCTTCTTGTGATCCAGGGCTTTCAGAATCTGAGCATTCAGAGCCCATTTGCCGATGTAGGCCTCCAGGCAGCCCTGCCGTCCACATCCACATTTTCGTCCGCCACTTCGCACTACCATGTGCCCCACTTCTCCGGCGGCTCCATCTCGACCTTCCACCAGCTTACCGTTCAGGGCAATGGCACCACCAATTCCCGTTCCACAGAAATAAGCCACGGCGCAACGGGGATTATCATCCATACGGCTGAGCTCACCCAGCAGGCCGGCATTTACATCATTTAGAAGAACGGTGCGATCCTTCAATTCCTGGGGCAAATCCATGTCTCGCACAGGCTTGCATTGCGACCATCCCAGATTGGGAGCCACAAGTACAGATCCCTCTTCCGATTGCACCAGCCCGGGCACACCCAGTCCAATCCCGGCCAGTTCAAAACCATCCTGTTCCAGCCGCTTCTTCAGTTCCTGGATTTGCACAGCCACACGATCGATTACGTGCAGGTATCCTTCTCTGGCCTCGGTGTCGATCTTGGAATGAAAAATGGGCTTCATCTCATGGTCAAAAGCCACGGAATAGAGATTGCTGCCCCCCAGGTCCATCCCGAGATACACATGGTTCTTCTTACTGCCAAATAATGCCATGGATCAATCCATATCGAATAGCTCTTTCTCAATAATAGAACATAGAATCTGACCTATCATGATGTGAGATTCCTGGATGCGGGCGGTTTCTTCCGAAGGCACAACCAGAGCGATGTCTACCAGATCGGACCTTTCCTGGATGATGCGCCCTCCGGAGCCGCCAGTTAGCAATATGGTGCGAACTCCGGCTCTGCGCGCTTCTTCCAGACCCAGTTCAATGTTACGGGAGTTTCCGGAAGTGGTAATTCCCACCAGCACATCCTCTGGCTTGCCAAATGCCTCTACCTGGCGTGCAAAGATGCGGTCATATCCGTAATCGTTTCCACAGGCTGTAATCACACTGGGATCCACGGACAGAGAAAGAGCCGGAAGGGCTTTACGTTCATTTCCCCCTTTGTAGCGGACCACCAGTTCCGCCGCTATATGCTGAGCATCCCCGGCCGATCCGCCATTTCCACAGAACATGGCCTTGCGTCCTTTCTGCAGGGAACGGGAAAGCATTCGCCCTGCAGCTACGATCTGATCCAGCAGTTCAGAATCATCCGCAATTCTCTGCTTGGTATCTATAGACCTGAGTATTTGATCCTTTACCAGATTTTGCACATTTCCAGTTAGGGACCTGCCCGCTACCGGTCAAAGCCTTTCAGTGACACTCCATATTACAAAGCATCACAAAATGTAGGTGCTCATGGCCCCAGATATCCGAAGTTTACAGTATGGACCCGCAGGAAGACCTTGTATACGTTATTGATTTTATTCTGAATCGGGCCAACCCGGAGGCCCTGGAGGCCGTGCGCATGGCTCTGGAACGTCGCGGTGGCGGCCAGCCCTCTCGATTCACC
>JBHIXQ010000043.1:0-10885 GCA_041984705.1 Leptonemataceae bacterium
TCCTACTTCCCGCTTCCCCTCAATAATGATGTAGGAGCCGGCTCTATAATTTACCATTTGAAAGGCCATAGCTCTCTACACGCTTCCTCGTTCCGGCAAGATCATGATATACAGAATCAATATCGGAAAGGACAGTAAGATCAACCAGTTTCAGGGAGTTTTTTTTGATTCCCTGTCCAGAGGCTCTGAAGCGTCCATAGAGGGTTTCTCTACGCCTTCACCCATCCGATCCAGTGCTGTTTGTCCAGTTGATGGGTTCCCGTCGGCTGTGTCAATTCCAGTGTCATCTGCCGCAGGCTGTTCGCTGGATTCTGTACCATTCTCGATGGGAAAAAGGGGTTTTCCGGAATCCTGATTCTGCTCTGAGGTGGATTCCTGGTCGGCGGTATCGCGAGTTGCAGGTTTTTCAGGTATCTCAATAAATCGATAGGATCTTTCCAGCAATCGGGCCTCTCTGGCCTCCCGGGTGCCTGGATATCTGGTCTGAATGTCCTGTAGGATGGTTCTGGCCTGGCCGTATTGACCCTGTTTGATGTGGATTCTGGCCATTTGCAGCAGCGAATGTGGCTCCGCTTGATCCGGACGCTCCAGAATAGCGGATTGCTGGTATCGATACATGGAATCCCGATACTGCCCCTGCTTTTCCTGCAGCGCAGCCAGCTCCTGTCTGGCCCGACCGGCCATGGGATGGTTGGGATATAGAATCAGGAATTCTTCCAACCTGCGACGGGCGGAATCGTTCTGGCCTTCGGAGATCTGCTCCAGAATGAAACGAAATCTACGATCCGCTTCCTGATTGTAGAGAGTTTCAAAGGACTGGTTTCGCTTCTCCCGATTGGTTTGATAATTACGAAATCCTGCAGGATTCGACGGGGCCGTGGCTTCGGGCTGGGATTCAGGCTGCTGGTTTTCAGTTCCCGCTGGATCGTCCAGTGGGTTGGCCGGCTCCTCGGCCAGGAGGGTGGAGGCGATGAGAAGCCAGGAAATTCCGAAGGATATAGTTCTGTTTCTCATCTATGAATTCCCAGAATTTCGGTTACTGTGCCGCCGCAGATTCAGGCTTTCCTGACATTTCAGCAAGCACCCCGGATTTTCAACCTGTGCTCTGCGAAGATTGCTGCAAGAAGCTTTCGAACCAGCGCTGATCGATATCTGCAATCTCGCATTCAACCAGCTTCAATTGCTCAAAATACTGAAGCAGGATTCCCATGTGGGCCGCCTGTTCCAGTTCGGTGGTCCACTGGCTACGATCGGTTCCGGAAGCGATAATAGCTTCTTCCCTTACCTGTTCGCAAAACTCGGAAGACTTATTTCGAAAGATCATGGTGGAAGACACCAGATCAAAGCGGATGGTATCAACGATCTTGAGGAACTCAGCATCGCTAAGATCAAAATGACGGCTGGCCACCTCGGTTTGAAAGTAATCGCCCCAGGTCACTACTTCTGGCTCGGCTCCGTATTTCTCTTTCAGAGCCTGGATTTCATCCTGCTCAACATAGTTGCATTGAGCGAATCGTTCTACTGTTTCTCTCAGTTCAATGAGTGCTGCGATTTTTCGGCCGGATAGCTGACCCCGCTGGACCATTCCGGATAGTTGGCTGTGCAGTCCGTTGATTTCCATCATACCGATTCCATCGGCAGGGCCCTGATTTTTCCGCAGAACTTTCCGAAAGTCCGCTATGCCGGATGGACCGGGAAGGATCAGAGAGATGATGAGAAGCCAAATTGCACGGAACTTTCATCCACCGGAAGGTATTTGGCCTCGTTGCTGTCGTATTCCCAGGTGCGCTGAAACACACCTTTTACATACAGACCGCCCATAAAGGCAACCCCCACCTCTCCGGCCAGAAGGGAATTATCATCTACTTCAAAGGCGTTACTGAATCCCTCAAAGTTTTTCTTCGAATAATAGCCGTTCAAAAATAGTCCACCTACGATTTCCGGCACATAGAAGCCTACAAAGACCTCTGAATTGGATGGACCATCATAGTCTTCGTAGTTCATTTCAATAATGAAGAAGCCAGAAAAATCCGCGAGGCCATGAATAAAGAAACCCTTTAACTTCTCCCCGTCGGTAGGTAGTGACTTCAGATAGGCCAGCTTGGTCGTAGTTTGCGTACTTGCATCACCGGTTTCTGGAATGTAGATGGTTCGCTCGATTGCATAATAGGAATCGAAATAGGCCGGAAGATAGTTGGAGGTCACTTCGCGATATTCCGGCTTCAATGTGAGTCGCACAAGACTGAAATTCAGCTGAAACAGAATCCCTGCATGGATACCTTCGCTGTTTTCCAGATCTTTAACTTTGTTCACATCCACATACGGGAGTCAGGTCAAACCAGCTGTAAGGACTGAGCTTTAGCTCTGTGTCCATACCAACAATATAGAGGTCTTCCGTTTCCAGTGACCTGGGTCTCAGGGTTTCCGGATCCACCACCAGGTTGTTCGAACCATCATATTCCAGCGTCAGAGGGGCTTCCAGATCCCGCGCCACTGTATAGCCCACAGCCCATCGTCCCCAGAAACCAGCATCCCATTCATCAGAATCACTCCCAGAGGGACTGTCCGATGGATCCTGCAATCCCTGGTCTCCCGGGCCGGCCGGCCCATCTGGCCCGGTGGGTTTTTCTACAGGCCGAACTTTAACTTCATTGGTTACTGGATCCCGGTATTCTTCGAATTCCAGTTCTGTATCTTTCAAATCCTCTTTCAGTCGATTCAATCTGTACTGACGAAGTGCGCCGCCTTTGTCCGGCTCCGGGATGGTTTCGTAATAATAAGAGCTTCGATTTTCGCGTATAGAAAGGGCCACTTCCGTGGGCGAAAATCCGCCACCACTGTTGTGAGCCACGAAGAATCCATTGTAGATAGAAGCGACAATTCCTGCCGGTCGGATGTAGACTCGGCCCGCTTCCACCTGTTTGCGAAGCACGTTGGACTGGAAGTATTCTACCCCTCCCCAGTCATTGTTGATGTCTGCCATGAGCCCGGGACTCTGCACTGTTGGATCGTAAGTAGAAACGTAGCGATCGATAATGGTGCGGTGGCCAATGTAACCATCATACATTCTTCCATAGAAAAAGGACCAGTTCCATTCCCCCGGTTCATAGAAACCATGGGTTCCTCTGCGAATGTAGGTAACCAGCTGCGAATAGTCTTCCCAGGAATCGTAGGTGCCGGTGCGAATATCCGGTACCTTCTCGGCTGTCTTGGGTTCTGTATCGTAGACCAGGATTTCCAGAGGAACCTGGAGTCCTATCTTGAAATCGTAGGGGAGCGGTAGCTCGAACTGCGGAGTAATGGTAATGTAATAATCGTCCTCAATGGTTTTAAAGCCAGTGTTAACTCCAAAACCCATACCCTCCAGGTTCTGGCCAGGACCATAACCTGGAGGTCTCCATTGAGGTTCGGTATCTGCGAAGGCAGGAGTAGTAAACAGGGCCATCACCAGCAAGCAATATGCTCGAGGGAAAGCCGATGCGCTACGCCAGAGCCCGGCTCCGGTGCTTTGAGGGATAGGATTCGTCACCTTGTAAAACCACGGGATTAGCCTTTGGACTCTTCGGCCGCCTGGATAATCTCCTGTAAGAATAATCGGGCTGAGGCTACCGTATCCTTGAATACGAAAAACTCATCCAGCTTACTCATTTGAAAAAGCTTCTCTACATTTCCCTGCACATTAACAAGAATCAGCAACCCTCCCCGGTTCTTGAGCCAGTTCGAGATCTGGATCATGGTTCCAATGCCCGATGAATCCACATAGCTCAAATCCGTTAGATCAAATATCATAAATCTATAGCCATTTTCAAGATGCCGGCGGACCATATTCTTCACTTCAGGACATTTGTAGAGATCCAGCTGTCCTTCCAGTGAATGTTCCAGTATTCGATTGTGAACCCCGGCCTCGGCTTTATAGACGGATCGAAAGGCCTTATTATCCGATGCACCCGCCATTAATTGCTTTCTTGCAATAATCAGATTATCTTCCAGATTTCGCTCCATATCCGAAAGTCTGCCAATCATTCGATCGATGATATCCGGGTCCACATCCCTGTTATTGCTCAGTCGCTGGATGGCCTGCCGGATTACATCTCTGGCAGCCCCCAGATCTCTTTCTCCGGAGATTCGGGAAGCTTCCATCATTGCTTTACTGGAAGCGGCAAGCAAGCTTTCCAGGCGTACATTGTTGTCTCGCTCAGCGGATGGACTGGCAGAAAATGCGCCCTTCAAAGTGGCATCATGTTTTTCCATTCTGGAATCTTCCTGCAGGTTATAGAAAGATAATTCCGCTTCAATGAGAGGTCCCTGGGTTTCGGCCGCCTCTTTTCCATCGATTTCCAGAACCATAACAATGTTTCGCAAATCATCCGAGCGAAGATCCCCGGGCCTCAGTATTAGATCCTTCTTTTCTTGCTGATCGGAACCTGTGGAGCCTTCGCCGGTTTGTCGGTCACGATAATCGTGGGGTACATCGCTGAGGAATTCTTTGATGCTCACTCCGGGAGCCAGTCTCAGACGAATCTCCAGTCCCTGACCGAACAGGGCTGCAATATCGCCAAATTCCCGGAAAAACACTTCATGGGCCTGCTCCGGGCCTTCAATAAAATAGAAATTCCCTCCGCCAGCCGTGGCTATGTCCTTTAGCAGAGTCTCGGAGAAGTCTCGTCCAAAGCCGATGGTTGTAGTAGAAATACCGCGATTATAATGATCTCTTGCAATCTTCTTGAGCTCGGTAGGAGATACTACGCCTGTATTGGCCATTCCATCGGTGAGCAGAATTACTCTCTTGTAACCATTATCCGCCTGGGCCCCTTCTACGGTTCGAAGAGCTTGAAGCCATCCACCGCTAAGATTCGTAGAACTTCCTACTCGAATCTGCTCAATTTTTTTCGTAACTGAGTATTTGTCTGTCAGAGGAATCAGGGGCTGTACTACCTCGATATTGGTATCGTAGGCAACGATGGTAAGCTGATCATGTCGGGTAAGCCAGTTTACCAGAGCGCTGGCGGATTCAATCACAGACTGCATCTTTTCTCCGTACATGGATTTGGATTTATCCATGGCCAGACCCACTATCAGGGGACGTCGATCTGGAGAGTCTGACACGGGAGGAGTCTCTACCCGGACCAGAAGATGGGTAAGAGATTTTTCCTGATTGGACAGCTCTTGATTCTCAAGATGAAGGCTAAAATTCATTTCTTCGGTCCTGACTCCTATATACGACGAAACCATGGAGCTTTTCATCCACGGTCCGGCCCTGACAGTGCACTATACCATCTAAACAATCCGAGGCAAGGAGATTCCCGGACCGAAATTAGTCACAGAGCGGGAAAATAGAGACTGGAAAATAACCCGTTCAAATCCAGTTTTCCGGATAAATAGGCCCTTACAGCAGGCGCATGGGGAGACTCCAGAAATGCAGGGCTTTTCTGGGCTGCAAAGTGAAGCAATATATCCCGGGACCGATCCGGGTTTCTATCTGGCCCTGGTAGATAGTAATGCCTGGCCAGTAGAATAAAAGTATCGTCCGCCAGATCAGAGTCCGGGTATCGGTCCAGCAGATCGTAAAACAGAGTAGCGGCCACATAGCTTTGCCGGTGATTCTGGGCGTACCTACCTACCTGGTACAGAAGCCCCGGTGCAGCCGGATCATCCGGGAATTGATCTGGATAGGCCAGAAGCAAATCCAGCGCATCCTGTGCTGCCCCTGCATCCAGTAAGAGAAAGCCAGCCCGTCGATAGAGCACAGGCTGGAACTCTGAGGATGCACCTATGAGAAGTTCCCGATAATTCGCCTGCGGCCCTTTCTCTTCCATTCTCATTTCCAGAAGGGATAACCTTGCCATATCCGCTTCCTGGCTGTCCTGGCTCAGAGCCTGATTGAAATATTTCAAAGCCAGCTCTCGATGTCCCATGGAGCGGTGTAGCATTCCCTGACGATAGGCAGAGATCTCAGCTTCCTCGGCTCCCACCGAAACCGGCGCCAGAAGATTCATGCTTAACATCGAAAGAATAACGACAAGAAAGAGCCATGGGGCCATTACCACCGAACCATGCCTGTTAAGCTTCACATCCAATTTTATTGCTGGCTCCTGCATAGACTCACGAATGGAATTAACCTACTGTTTTTCCGGTATCAGCTGGAATTCCTGCATATTGTCTTTTCTGTTTCCCGGCTCAGTATTGGAACCAGAGCCATCGCCGGCAGGCCGGGAACTGGAATCGTTGCTAATTTCAGGGCTCTGGATCCTGTCCCGGCTGGAATCTGGCTCTGAAAGCATGGATGGCCGGGAGTCCGAATTGTTGCGCTCCCTGGAATCGTGACTTCCTGGATCCTGACCGTCTCGCCTGGGAAATATGATCTGATCGCTTTCGCCCAGAAAAGGAGGCAGCGTTTCAGAGGATGGATTGGGATCTCTTTCTTTTAGATCTGCAGAGCCAGGCAGCGTGGTTACGTCCTTGCCAGGCTCCGGAAGCGGTAGATTATCGATAGCAGAGTTTTCCGGCAATATTTGATCCGGGTCCGGCAGTTGAATTTCCGGAGCATTGTTACGATTTTCATCACGAATGATTTGTTCTTTGATTCTGGACAGCTGAAGATCCTGTCCATCCTGAGGTGCTTCGGATTGTCCTACTACGCAGGCGCGATAGGACACAACACCCGCCAGAAGAATCCATACCCCGATAAAGCCCAGGCGAATACTTTGAGCCACCTTATCCGGCATGGAATGAAAAAATTGATCAATCCATTTAAATATAGTCTGCACTAGAATCAGTATCGCACCATTTCTGGAGCATACCGAGAAAAAAATGAGTCTGCTACTTCGGAAGTTCCAGCAGATGGCCGGTAATGGCCGGGTAACAGTCTATAGAGAGATGGCTGGCATCGTAGTAATGCTGGCAATTACTGGCCTCCGGCCGATTCAGATCCACAGTGGCCAGGCCGTATCGGTCAGCCATGCGAGTAACCCGGGTCCAGAGCATGGATATTTTGGGCTCATTTTCATAAACTTCCCGCAGATAGGGATTCACACGGGGCCAGAACACCACCGCCGGTATGCCCGCCTCCTGGATGAGCTTCATACTACGTTCCAGATAGAACATCTGCTCTTCGGATACAGTAAATGATTCAAGATACAGAGAAACCATGGTATCGGTTTCTCGCTTCAGATCTTCCGGCTGCATTACTCCATACCAGGCGTACTGGGCCCCGCCCAGCTGATCCAGAACATCGATTTGAGGGGAGGAATGGAAGTTATAGATGGAAAGATTTTCGGAACTGGCTTGCGCCAGAGCATAGTACTTCGCTTTTTCTGCATCGCTCAGGTTCTGGCTCTGCAGGAATGGCTGAAGCTTTTCCAGTCTGTCATTGGAAGATAGACTGCCTCGAATGCGGCGAATGAGAGTTCGAATGGAGAATTGCATGCCCACCACTGCGAAGCGCCGGCTATTGGCATACGTGTCCAGATCACGATCCGGAATCTGTGTATGATAGGTCTCAATGAACTCGGAATCCACACCATAATTCAAAACGGGACTTGCGAAAATCCCTGCATTTCGCCCAAGAGCGTCCGGCGAAAGCCCCAGTATGATTGCATCGGGTTTGCGGTCCGACTGAAGTAATCTTTCCAGTAGGAACAGATGATAGGCAGGCACCGCCTGGGGGCCGGAAAAATTCCAGATTTTGACATCCTTCTTCCCTGCCAGTTCAGCCATGGAAGTGCCAATGCCGAAGCTGCGAGAATCTCCCAGAACTACCACGGTCCTGCGATTCTTTTCATCTTCCTTTCTGTCCAGATAATTATTCAGCTGATGAATGCGATGACGGTAATATACCATACCGCCTGGTTGCATGAAGGCATCCCGTACTTCCGGGATCAAAAACACCTTGTCCAGAAGAAACAGAAAAGCCAGAGCTCCAATCAATATATATAAAGGCTTTAAGTTTTTCATAGAGTCCCGTTCCTGCCCTCAGCCTCCAATCAGCACTGAAATCCAATCAGAATTGAAAATAAAAGAAATCCTTACCTGGTCCGGCAAACTGTGTCATCGCAAGAATCAGAGCTATCCCGCCAATGGGTAGTAGCCACCGATCATGCTTTCTCAGCTTAACAAAGAATTCCGGCCATTCATCGATTAAATGGAAGAAAAGAGCGGCCAATATTCCGTATCCCAGGATACTGAAGTTCTCCGGCACTTCGCCGGCGAACTGAAAGGAAAACATCTGCAGTACTGCATCTCCGCACCAGTCCAGTCCCTTTCCAAAGAAAAATACTGTACTGGGAAGAAATATGATATAGCTAATTACAATGCGAAGAATCCTTCCACCCAGGGCATCCGGCCATTCCTGCCAGCCGCGGCGAAACGCAAAGGACTCCGCCGAAAGAATAACCCCGGTCAGAATGCCCCAGAGCACGAAGGTATAACTGGCACCATGCCATAGTCCGCCAATAAAGAAGGTGATGGTAAGATTTATATAGTTGCGATACTCGGGGACATGACTACCACCCAGAGGAATATAGATGTAGTCCCGAATCCAGCGAGAGAAAGTAAGGTGCCAGCGTCGCCAGAAGTCAGACACCGAGTGCATAAATAGCGGCGCCTTGAAATTGATGGGTATCTCAAATCCAAGCAGAAGTCCGGTTCCACGAGCCAGATCCGTATAGGCAGAGAAATCCGCATAAAGCATGGCCAGACAACCCACCGTATAAACCCATACCAGATGCGAAGGAAAACTGGTGGGATCACCATGCAGAAATGGAATTAGCGCTCCGGTGATTTGATCTGCGATGAGCATCTTCTTTACGATGCCTGCAATAATCAACCAGGTGGCTCTTTCCGTTTGCTCTGCTGTGGGACTGGTAAATTCGCTCATCTTCTGAATCTGGGGAAGCAATTCAGAAGAACGCATAATGGGCCCTGCAATTAGCTGAGGGAAAAATGACTTAAACAGAAGCACTTCTTTAAATGTGTGCTGATTTGTGTACTGCCCTCGATAGATATCAATTCCATAGGACATGATTTGAAAGGTATAAAAGCTAATGGCCAGAGGCAGAAGTATTTCCTGACCCTGCAATCGATCATGCATTCTGAGGCTTTCTTCGCGTAGCCAGTCCTGGCTGAATAAAATTCCAAAAAAGTCCAGAATCAGGTAGTAATATTTAAATACACCGATATTGGCTACGTTTCCGATTTGCAGAGCGAAGAAGATCCACTTCTTGCGATGGATTTTGTATAGCTCCATCACTACGTAGTTCATACCTACAACAAATAGCAGATGAAAGGTAAATACGAAGCTCCAGGTGGCGTAGAAAAAGAGCGAAGAAAGAATGAGCCAGTACATTCGAAACCGGCCTGGAATGAGCCAGTATACAAGCGCAACGACTATGAAAAAGAGTAAGAATTCCTGGGTAACAAAAAGCATCAGGACTCCTTCCAGGGATTGAAATCGCCCAGCACCGGATCACTTTTCTTCATTCCAAACAATTCTTCTGGTTCGAAAGCAAAGGTCTTTCCTTCTTCCACTGGATGATTCTCCAGACTCAGAAATCCTACAGACACTCTGTAAAGATCCAGAACCTCCACTTCCAGAGCAGAAAACATTCGGCGAATCTGTCTCTTTCGCCCTTCAGAAAGCACCACTTCCACGATCTTCTTTTCTCGATCCAGGATGCCCACTCTTACAGCTCGAAGCAATTCACCCTCGTCCACAACACCCTTATAAAAGCTTCCCGTGAGTTCTTCCATTTCTGGTAGTTCATCCAGTGTAACCAGGTATCGTTTGGTAACGCGCCTGGCCGGATGCATCACTTGATTCAAGAACTCTCCGTCGTTAGAAAGGATCACCAGCCCTCGGGAATCTCGATCCAGGCGCCCTGCATACTTCAGACCCTGGAAATCCTGGGGCAGTATTTCGTAAATGGATGGATTCCCCGGAAAGCTACGATTGGATACAGCATATCCAGGGGGCTTGTTGAAAGCCTGATAGATATGGCCTTCGGTAAAGCGAACTCTTTTTTCATCCAGGGTAACCAGATCGCCAGGTCCTACTTTCGTATCCAGAGAAACGGTTTTTCCATTCACCTTTACACGACCGGACGTAATGAAGTCTTCCACCTGACGCCTGGAGCCAAAACCGGCTCTGGCAAGATAGCGATTGATTCGCACAGGCTCTTGAAAGATGGATTCCGGCTTCCATTCGCGGGACTCAGTGCCCGCAGAAGTAAATGCGGCGCCCTCCTGCTCCAGATCATTGATTGCCTGATCCGGATCGGGTCGGGACGGAAGCACTACCTTGCGATCATGTTTGTGCCTGGTAACCCTTCGTCCGGAAGGCAGCCGGGACGGGGACTTGATGAGCATCTTCTTTTTAGCTTTTCTGGATTCTTCATTCGCGGCCGGATCCGGTCTATACACAGATTCTCGCTTTTCCGAGGAATCTCTGCGAAAGCGGTTTTCTCGAGATGGAAAAGATCTATTGTCTACCCGTCCGGAATCTCGTCCTGAGTCTCTTCTCGGAGGCCTGGAGTTGCGCGATCCGGATTGCCAGTCGCGATCGTTCGAGCGATCGCTACGTTCTGGCCTGGAGTTTCTTGAGCCAGATCTAGAATCACGATCCCGAAAGGACCGGCTGCGATCCTGGCCGGAATTTCTTGAGCCTCGTTCGAAAGACCGTGCCCCCCGCTGCCCATCGGAGTTTTGTCTGGAGCCTGCGCCCCTGCTACTATTTCGAGATTCAAAAGAGCCGGATCGGGATGGTCCGCGAGATCTACCTTCGTTTCTGGATGCATCGCGATCGCCCCGCGTATCCTTTCGTCTATCAAATGATCCACTGGAGGTGGGACGACTGGAACCGGAACGACCTGCAGGCCTGGAAGTGCGAGAA
>JBHIXQ010000044.1:0-10838 GCA_041984705.1 Leptonemataceae bacterium
GAGCCGAGCCTGATCTGTCATCTGGCAATACAGAATAGCGGGTTGCCTTTGCCTCAGAGACAGAGTTTTCTGGAGATTCCCACTCTCAAAGAACGGATGGAGCGAACACTGAATATGCTTCGCAGAAAGAATCTCCTGATACGGTCCAGTCCCGGTCCAAGCATTCAACAGGGAGAAAGCCTGAACTGATTGAGTTTGCTTAACCTGGATGGTGGCTCAATTCTCAGAGACTATGGAAAAGAATCTCATCATTGCCATTACGGGTGCCAGTGGGGCTCTATATGCCCGTCATCTGTTGCACGCTCTCTGCATGCATGTTCCCGGAAAAAGCAGCGTCATTATCAGTCCGTCCGGATTGCGCGTATGCAACGAAGAGACTGGCACAAACTTTCAAAAAGCCGAAGAGTACCTGCAATGGATTGAAGAATCGGTATCCGGCCAGTCCGCTCCTGTGCACTCCTTCCGGCTGGAGGACTACAGAGATATTGGTGCACGATCCGCCTCCGGCTCCAATTCCCATGATGGAATGGCCATTGTTCCCTGCAGCATGAAAACTCTGGCCTCAATTACGCATGGAATCACCCAGAATCTGATTGAGCGAGCTGCCGATGTAACCTTGAAAGAGCGACGGCCTCTTGTGGTAGTACCCAGAGAAGCGCCTTACAGTCTCATTCATCTGCGAAATATGACTTCGCTCACGGAGGCCGGTGCAACCGTGCTTCCGGCCAGTCCGGGCTTCTATCAAAAGCCAGAAAACCTTGATGATCTGGGTCGCTTTATTGCCTCCCGGGTACTTTCTGTGCTCGGCATCCAGGTAAGACTTTTTAAGCCCTGGCTGGACGAATCGCCGAAACAGTGAATCCGTAGATCAGTTCCTCCAGCGAGATCACCCATTTTGGCCGACTCACTAAAGTGGATCCCCGCAGTCCCTCACAGCATACTTCTGGAGCTTCTGTCTCGCTACCCCCTCCACTATCCTCCACGGAAGGCCGAAAGCTGATATCATTGCAGGAATAGGCATCAGAAAAAAGCGGTTGGCCAGGCGCCCGCGGTTGCAAATCTCGCTTCGATGAGCGAAGCCAACGAAGCCCGGAAATACAGCAAGAAGACCCTGGAACAATTCGAGATTCTGAAGCGCGGCGTGGAGGAGATCCTTCCGGAGCAGTCCCTGCTGGATAAGCTGGAGAAATCTCAGAAAACCGGAAAGCCCTTGAAGATCAAAGCAGGCTTTGATCCCACTGCGCCGGATTTACACCTGGGCCATACAGTTCTGTTAAGGAAGCTGCGGCAGTTTCAGGATCTGGGGCATGAAGTTATCTTCCTCATCGGGGACTTCACCGCCACCATCGGAGATCCCACCGGTCGCTCGGCCACGCGAAAGCGTCTCACTCCAGAAGAAGTAAAAGTAAATGCGAAAACCTACGAAGAGCAGGTTTTTAAGATTCTGGATCGAGAGAAAACCCGGATCGTATTCAATTCGGAGTGGTGTATGCCCATGAAGGTGGATGAGGTTCTGGGCCTCACCGCAAGATATACTGTCGCTCGCATGATCGAGAGAGATGACTTTCACAAGCGAATGAAGGCCGGAGAAAGTATAAGTATTATCGAGTTTATCTATCCGCTTTTTCAGGGGTACGATTCTGTGATCCTGGAATCCGACGTTGAACTGGGCGGTACCGATCAAAAATTCAATCTGTTGGTAGGCCGGGAACTACAGAATCAATACGGTCAGGAGCAGCAGGTTATTTTGACATTACCACTGCTGGTTGGACTGGACGGACAGAAGAAAATGTCCAAGTCCTACGACAACTACATAGGAATCGAAGAAGAGCCTTACAATGTATTTGCCAAAGCCATGAGTGTATCCGACGATTTGATGTGGGACTACTATACACTCTTAACGTCAGTTCCTTTCGATGAAATCGAAGAGCTGAAGCGTGATCCCCTGGACGCAAAGAAGAAACTGGCATCACATCTGGTGGATTTTTTGCATCCTGCCGTGGATCCTGCGTCCGGAAAATCCCGTGGCGCCCTGGCCAGAGAAGGCTGGGATCAGGAAAAGGGAAAGGATGGAAGGGATAAAATGGTGCTTCCTCCCAATACTCCGGTACTGCAGGTAAGCGAAAAGGAAATCCTTCTAACACAGGCTATCGTAGATGCGGGCCTGGAAAAGAGTGCAAGCGCGGTCAAAAGGCTTATCGAATCCGGTGCGATTCGCATGGGCGAGGATCTGGAGCAGGTGCAGGATAAGCAATTTATGCTTTCCTTTCCCGGAAAATATCAACTCAAAATCGGAAAGAAGAAGTATCTTATCGTCGAATCCAGATAGAGATTCGACCAGGATTCAGAAGCTTCGATTTCATACTAAAATTCTTTCAGACAGCCGCAAATCCAGATTCAGATTTTCCGGGGGAAGAAGCATAGCCCTTATGGCAGCTCTGATTCTTCTCTTTTCGCTGCTTGCCTGCGCCACCGGAACCACGGAGAATGCTTCCGGCAAGGATGAAGCAACGGAAATGCGAAAAGATCAGGGAAAGCCCGGCGTAGTAACGATATACGGGATGCTTATTCGCAAAGAGCCCGGACCCAGAAGCGTGGAAGCCTATACAGGGGCCGAATTCTATTTGCATGATCCCCATTACTTTAACTCCGGCCGTCCCTTTTCCAAAGATCGAATTGTTCTACAGCCATCCGAACAGGTACCCAGAGAAAAATTACTAAAATACAATCATGTATTCGTAACAGTTACTGTGAAAGAAGTCAAAGGAAGTCTGCCGAATCCTCAAAGTAGCTATCCTACAAATCCGGATGGAAGCCCCATGCTTCAGGGGGCTGGCTGGCAGGTAATTCAAATACTGCCCGGACCATGATTGCCACACCGGTTCCATGGATTCGAAGGGCATCCGGGGCAATTCGCTGCCTCAGTAGCTTTTCGATACTATTCCAGAACGATCCAGAGCAAAATCCTTCTCCACCGCTGCGGAAAACTGAAACAGTTTATCCTCTTCGAAATGAGGAGCCGTTATTTGCATTCCCACAGGAAGACCATCCTGATCGGTTCCCAGCGGCAAACTGAGCGCTGGTACCCCGCCCAGATTCACCGAAATAGTCATCAAATCACTTTGATACATGGCGATGGGGTTTTCAGCTCTTTCTCCTACCTTGAATGCAGTGGTAGGACTTGTGGGCTGGACAATAAAATCCAGATCCTTGAAGAATTGTAAATATTCGGCGCGAACCATCCGGCGTGCTTTCTGCGCCGAATTATAATAAGCGTCGAAATAGCCGGATGACAGAACAAAGGTGCCCAGCAGGATTCGACGCTTGACCTCGGGTCCAAACCCCTCTGTACGACTTCGTACGTAGAGATCTTGCAGATTGCTTTGCTGACTTCGGGTTCCATAGCGAATGCCATCAAATCGGGAAAGATTACTGGAAGCCTCAGCAGTGGCCAGGATATAGTAAATTGGAATTACGTACTGCCAGAGCTTGCTCTGTACTTCTACTACTTCACATCCCTGCCTTTCCAGCCAGTTTCGCATATCGGTGCAAGCTTTTAGCACGGATGCATCGAATCCCTCTGTGCTGGAATCCGGAAACAGTACCCCCACTTTCTTTCCTTTCAGCTCTTTGCCGGTCATGGGCTTAACCTTTGCTGAAGTCGGATGTTTATCTGCATATGGATGCGAAGTGGAATCCCTCACATCTTTACCTTCAATGCTATGGAGTAGCATTGCTGCATCTTCGACGCTAAGGGCCATGGGACCGATCTGATCCAGACTGGAAGCGAATGCCACCAGGCCATAGCGAGATACCTTCCCATAAGTGGGCTTCATACCTACGATGCCGCAAAAGCTAGCCGGCTGTCGAATGGATCCACCGGTGTCGCTGCCCAGAGCCAGAGGAGCGCTGAGAGAACCCACAGCTGCGGCGGAACCTCCAGAGGAGCCACCTGGAACTCGATTCGGATCATATGGATTTCTGGTGGTGCGAAACGCAGAGTTTTCGGTGGAAGAGCCCATGGCAAACTCATCCAGGTTGGTGCGACCATAAAGTATGGCTCCGGCGGATTTAAGCTTCTCAATCACGGTTGCATCGTAGGGTGACCGATAATCCTTGAGGAAGTTGGAGCTGCAGGTGGTCTTTTCGTTTATATCGCAGATGTTGTCTTTGATGGCTACGGGAATGCCATCCAGCGCCGAAAGCGCATTACCCGATTTTCTGCGCTTATCGGACTGTTTGGCCTGTTCAATGATCCGGGTCTCGTCCAGATCATTGAACATCTCCAGAGAGGCACATTTCTTTGCACGGTCCAGGTAGCTGCTTACAAGCTCTTCGGAGCTGTATTCGCCTTTGTCCAGGGCTTGCGAATGCTGTGTGGCTGTTTTATCGATCATGATTCTACTACTTGCATCTAATGTTTGCCGATATTCCGTCGGCGATTATTCTATATAAAGATCACAGTTCTGCGCGGGAACTGTCTGTCGCGTCATCTATCCTTCGGATTCGATGACGCCTGGCACCACAAAGTGTCCGGACTGAAAGTCTGGCGCGATTCCCGAGATAGCTTCGGTGCCCAGAGGTTCTACAGGCTCATCCGGACGTGTCATATCCCTGGTATCCAGTTCCGAATGTCCGGCTGCATCGTCCTTCACATCGATTTCATTGATCTGATTAACAGACTCCAAGATGCGATTGAAGTCCGACATCAGGTTCTTGAGGCTTTCATCCTCTGGATCAAGCCGGGCCAGCTTGCAAAGGTCCTTAAATTCCGATTCTGAGATCACCATTGACTCAGGCCTGCGCGCTCTTTAGCAGTCAATGGAAATATGAATTGACCGGAGTTTCCGAACTGGAACACTTTATGTGTGGAATGGCTGTGGATATCTGCCATAGTGTTACTTGTTGCCGGACTCTTGATCTTCCTGCCCCTTCTGGGCGGACGCAGAACCGAAGCCCGAAAGCCCCCTATTCGTAACCGGGAACCGTTAACTGATGACCGGGCCTCCAGTCAGGAGGATCGTGACCGCCATGCGCGTGAAAGGGATGAAATGCTGGATGGAGTGAGGAATCTGGCGCGGGACGACCCCAAAAAGGTTGCTTCTATGGTCCGCCATTGGATGAAGGAGTAAGAGAACTGCCGATCTCCCCGGACCAGTGCTCACTGGTCTCAACCGGCCCTATAAACCTAGAATATGGAACACAATTCGGATAAACCGCCTTCCCTCCTGAGCGACATCAGAATCATTTTTGCAACTATACTCACCGACCCCGGTTCATCCCTGGCCTATGGCGCCGATGCAGTTATCGCAGTAACAATTGTACTCTTTGCCACAAGCTTTGAAGTCGGCATGACTGCTACCTTGACTGCTGGCGGCATCGTAATGTCAGTCTATCTCATCGCTGTACTGGCCTACAACAGTATGATTCGACATCATACTCATCCGGTGCTGGGAGGCGGAGCCTTTGTTTCATCGCTCATTACTTCGCAGCACATTCGCAGGCACCCCCGTTTAAAGGCCTTCATACATAACATGGGTAAACTGGGCACGGCCAGTCTGCTTGCGGACTTTCCGGCCACCCAGGCCATCAGTCTTATCGCCGGGGTGGAGGCACTTCATTTCGTGGCTCCGGATATGAATCGCCTGCAATGGGCATTGGTTCTGGTGGTGGTCCTGTCCCTGATTCAAAGATACGGGCTGGGAAATCTATCCAGGTTCATGATATGGCCTGTGCTGGCATTCTATGCCTCCAATCTGCTCATAAATAGCTTCGGTATCTTTCAAATTCTGCAGAACGGCTGGCATCCGCCCACCATCGGCGAAGAGGTAAAAGCTGCAGGGATCGAAATGTTCTTTCCCATTGTGCTGGCCTCTGTTGCCAACGGTGCCACATTGATGACCGGCGTAGAGGTAGGCTATTCTTCTGTAAACATTCCCTATCACAAAGGTAGGGCCATTCGCATTTCCATGTGGATTCTTTTCACTCTGGTACTCGGTACCTATTTCATGCAGCTCATCAACTTTATGGGCCTGGGCATTGTGTACGATAGCCACATTCCGGTGCCAATCAAGATCGCAGCTCATCTGGGAGGCGATTACCTGGCCAAGGGATTTGGAATCATTACAGCCGTGATGCTACTTCTGGCAGCCCAGACAGCTCAGACAGACTTTCCTCTGGAAATGCTTCGTGCAGCCAGAAGTAGATTCTTTCCTCGCGGCGTTGGCGATATGGCGTGGAAAAGAACCAGACCGGCCTTTCTCCTGGGTGGCCACGAAGGGGTCTATAATCCCAGAGCTACCATACTGCTGGGAATCCTGAGTGCTATTATCCTCTGGCTATTTCCATCCAGTCATGCCATTGAAGGTATGTACGGACTTGCAGTTGTGGCGGCCATGAACATTGACCTCACCAGCTATTTCCTGCGTCAGGTCCGAACCAAGAAATTCTCCCTGCTCACCATAGTGGCTCTTCTGGCCATGCATGCTATGTTCTGGAACATTACTTATAATAAGTTCTTCGAGGGCGCCTGGTTCATCGTAGTATTGATGCTTCTGTATTTCATCGTCTTTCAGATTTCCGAGGCGATCTATGAAATCTGGGAAGAGAAGCTAAAAGTGGTACCTCTGGAACTGGGGCTCTGGTACCCGGCTTTTCAGAATCATCCGGTGAACCGAAAACACATCGTTCTTGTTTCCAAATTCCATCCCGGTGTTGTGCATTTTCTTAGAAACTTTGTGCGTAGCGGGCAGATGCCGCTGGTGGTGCATTTTCAAAGCGACCCTGGAGAGAGTGAACCGCATGAGCTTCCGGAATGGTTCTTGAATGTGCCGGTACCTCCGGATATGGATACCATCACTGCCATCAATCAGTTCATTCGAAAAGAAAAACCGGATCGAGTGCATCTTGTGCCTCTGATGGTGCGTGGCATTGGCCCTATATTGAATCTATACTTTGGAAACTCAATTGAACGCCTGAAGTATGCAATTTCCAGACATGCAGATCTCCAGGTGGAGTACAACCGCGAAAGGATCGTGCTACATCCATCGGACATCCTGCTTCACATTTTTCCTTTTCTGCCCGCCCGCTGGTTTAGAGTACAGGAAAAGCTACATGAATAGCCGATAGGCACATTCTGCCCCTAATTGTAGAGACAGACATGAAAGATATACAAACCCTCGGACAACTCAAGGCATCGAACTACAAATTCCGACCCATCAAAGCTGAAATGGCAGAGAACCTTGGACGGATTCTTACTTCCGGAGATCCGGTAATTCCAGGTATTCATGGTTATGAAGACACTGTTATGCCTCAGCTATACCATGCGATTCTGGCCGGTCATAACATTGCAATACTGGGCGAAAAGGGACAGGCCAAATCCATAATCATGCGAAACCTGAATCATCTCCTGGATGATTACTTTCCGGCCATTGCAGGGACAGATATTCCGGAAAGTCCCTTTCGTCCCATCACGCGAAAAGGCAAAGACCTGATAGCAGAGCACGGGGATGATACGCCCATTCACTGGATTCCCCGGGAAGAACGCTACGGAGAACGACTGGCTCCTGGATCGCGCATCGCAGATATAATCGGTGATCTGGATCCGGCCAAAGTGATGGAAGGAAAATCCATGGGGGCCGAAGAGGCCCTCCACTTTGGGCTTCTTCCTCGAATGAATCATGGAATATTTGCCATCAATGAACTCCCGGATCTGGATTATCTGGTGCAGGTAGCCATGTTCAATATTCTGGAAGAAGAGGATATTCAGATTCGCGGATTACCTCTTCGCATCCCTCTGGATGTATTTGTATGCTTCACGGCAAATCCAGCGGACTATTCCCGCTCGGGAAAGATCATCACTCAGTTGAAGGACCGGATCGGGGCAGAAATTCGAACTCATTATCCCAAAACTCGTTCAGTAGGACTTGAAATCACAAAACAGGAAGCGGACAATCCAGATATTGAACCACCAGTAATGTTTCCTGATTTCATGGAAAATATCGTAGAAGAGATCACGTCCCAGTCCAGACATCATCCCATGGTGAATCAGAAATCCGGCGTAAGCGCACGTCTGAGTATCGCCAACTACGAAACCTGTGTGGCATCCGCCAGGCGCAGGGCATTACTCCTAAAGGAAAGCCAGGGAGTCGTTCGTCCTACGGATCTGGGAAATCTTTTCGCTTCCAGCTCTGGAAAGATTGAACTGGACCCCTATCGAGATGAAGCAGTCACCGAATATCAGGTTATTATGCGCATTGTGGATCTGGCCATAAAGGAAGTATTCCTGGAGAATTTTCCGCCGGCGGAGTATGACTCCACATTCGATGATATCACGAAACAAATCTATTCGGCCGGTCAGGTGGAGATCAGCGATTCCATGCCTGCCAGTGCGTACAGAGAACTGCTGGAAAAAGTACCGGCTCTGTTTGATCTTTTGAGGGATAAGAAATGGGATCAGGACGATCAGATGCTTGCAGTGGGTATGGAGTTTATTTTCGAAGGACTCACTGTTACCGAGAAAATTAGCCGACGTCGCCTGGGAGAAATTTCCAGCTTCAAAAGCGTGGATGTATATTGATTTCAGTGATGGCCGCGTTCAATACCGGATTTGACGGATTGCGCATTTCCACGGCTCGCCCCCTTCGCATACTTATAGGGCTCACGCATCATTAGAAGCCTTCCCGGTGCCATTGCCGGGGGCATCTTCCAGGTGATTATGCAGAGCCGTTTGCTTGAAGAAATTGCGGGACTGCAGATTTCTATTCGTCCCATTCCAGACAGGTTTCCTTTCAGCCCGCCCATGAAACGTTGGGCCGGATAATAGAGAGTAAGTCCTGTCTGAATGCCGCAGGAGGAGTATATTGAAAGGTATTCTAATCACTCAATGTCTTCAGAATGATTTTGTACAACCTCTGGAGCGGTTCGATCCATTACCCAACCAGTTGCACGTAGGCTACGAAGAATCCAGGAGGCTGCTCATGGGCCAGCTGGAGGACGATCCGGTTAGGCTGATGATTGACTGGGCCTACCAGGTCAGTGCTGATGAACTGGAAATCATTCATATTCGAGACTGGCATAATCCGGAGGATCCCGCTCAGGCCGGACATCTGAAGCAGTTCGGTAGTCATTGCCTGCAAAACACTCCAGGAGCAGAATTCGTTTTCCAGGATAGAATCAAGAAAGGACGATCCCACCATATTCTGAGTGCTACGGGACTGAATGATTTTAATGATACTTCCATCGCTGAAATCCTGGAACCTTACCGGGGGCAGAAGATTCGCATCGGAATCATAGGAGTGTGGACAGAAGCAAAGGTATATTTCCTGGCCTATGAACTGGCCACAAGGTATCCGGAATTTCAAATAGCTGTATGTAGCGCTCTGTGCGCCAGCTCTTCAAGATCCATGCATTTTTACGCCCTGGATCAGATTCGAAATGTGCTGGGACTGGAAATCATTTCTTCTCCCGCATCCTTCGCTGAGTTCCTCACAGGAAAAACGCCGGATTTAATCCCGGCCGAGCATGCAAGACTGGATGATTCCAGATTGCACTGGAAAGGAACATCCAATGCCAGTGATACAGATAAACGACTTCTGCTCTACCTGTTTCGCAATAGCAAAGAAGTGGCACTTTCTATTCTGGACGGGGGCTACTCCGGCAACCTGGTGCTGGGAGCCAGAGCTACCGATCATATGGGTCACAGCCAGGTTCCCCTGGTAGCCAAGATTGGCCCGCGGGATATGATTGCCCGGGAACGGTCCAGCTTCGAGAGAATTCAGGAGGTTCTGGGAAACAGTGCTCCTGCCATTGTGGATTCCTGCGAACTGGAAGATCGAGGGGCTATCCTGTATCGTTACGCTTCCATGCTGGAAGGAAACGTTCGAACTTTCCAGGATTTCTATGCACAGTCCGAGCCAGCACAGCCGCCTGTGCTGCTGGAAGAAGTCCTGGATACCGTATTTGCCAAACAGCTGGGTAGATTGTATTCCGCCGGGGAACCGGAGACCTTGAATCTTCTCGAATACTATGATTTTTCCAGCCGTTACGCAGAAGGAGTGCGAAAAAGGGTTCTAAACATTCTGCCAGGCGCTGTGGGAGATACCATAACTCTGGCAGGAAAGACGGTGAAGAATCCGGCAACATTCTACGAAAAGGATCTGCATCATCTGGCAGAAAATCCAGCCTCTCGCGCCCAGGCCTATATTCATGGAGATCTGAACGGAAGAAATATCATTCTGGATAGCAGAGATAATGTCTGGCTCATCGATTTCTTTCATACCCATCGCGGTCATATATTGCGAGATCTAATCAAGCTGGAGAACGATCTTCTATTTATTATGACATCGGTGGAGTCCGAAGAAGAGCTTCAGGATGCTTTGCTGCTTAGTGAAATGCAAATCGATCATCCGGACCTGGGAATCAGCCCGGACCCGGAACTGGCCAGTAGATTTCGCTTCCCACAGTTCCAGAAGGCCTGGAAGAGCCTGTGTCTTCTCAGAAATCATTATCGCTCTTTGATAGACTCGGACCGGGATCCCTATCAGTTCCATGTAGCCTTTCTTCGCTACGCTGTGCATACGTTATCCTTCGACGAATGCAATCTATGGCAGAAAAAGTGGGCTCTGTATGCCAGCGGACTTCTCACAGAGAAGATTGTTTCCAGTATTCAAAGCACCCAGAGGCTGCGACTGGATGCCGTACCGGTCCCGAATGAATCCCCGCTCTACGTTACAATTCTTCCCGGTCGCAAGGATAGAATGCGAGACCTCGGCAAGGACCTGGATACTCTTCAGGCAGAAAACATTGGTGCGGTCATGTGTCTTGTAACTCCGGATGAG
>JBHIXQ010000045.1:0-10478 GCA_041984705.1 Leptonemataceae bacterium
TTCGGGATTCCTCGTGAATCGGTCACCGCCGAGGAATGTGCGGCCCTTCGGGCCTGATGATTCCGGAGATTTCTGTGGCATTTTCATGAACTCACGACAAAATGGTTGCGCCGTAGTCCGGGTTTTTTGACTATCTGTGTCTATGCTTCAGCTGATCTGGAATACCATCGCCTACAGTGGGATGGCGAAAGTGATGGATGAAGCAGAGCAGAAGAATGTACTTCTGATTAATACTCTGGCTGTAATTATCATCCTGTTTACTCTGGCGTTCACCGGAATCTCGGTGCTGATCCTACCGGAAGAACTCCAACTACTACCAAAAATTCCTCTCATCTATAGTGTTCTTCTTCTGGGAGTTCTATGGCTCAACGGAAAAGGACTTAGATTACTGGCCCGACTGTATTTTGCCATGGTCGGAATGCTGTTTATGGGAGTGATGACCTATCTCATGGGAGCAGGCACCTCCTTTCATTTCTTTCTATTCACTGTAATTCTGGCACAGTTCTTCCTGTTTCCGGTTCATCAGCGTGGCTGGATGTATCTTGTGGGTGTGGCTGCTCTGGTAGAGCTGGCCGCGCTGCACATCATGGTTCCGCTGAAGAGTCCCTATCTATCTCTGGATGCGGCGGATGTGCAATCCATCTCACGAGCGAACATCATAGGCTCTGCCGCCCTTACCCTGGGGTTTGCCGCATACATCAGCCGGATCTATGAAGTAGCGGAAACCTATCTGCATCTAGAACGATCCAAATCGGAAAAGCTGCTTCTGAATATTCTGCCGGCTACCATCGTCGATAAACTGCGGGAAAGTCCGGATACCATCGCCGAACGATTCGAGGAATGTACCATTCTGTTTTCCGATATTGTAGGATTTACCGAGATGTCCCATCGCATGAGCGCCGTAGACGTAGTGGATCTACTGAATCGAATCTTTTCTGAGTTCGATGACCTGGCCGAGAAGCATGGTCTGGAAAAGATCAAGACCATTGGCGATGCCTACATGGTGGTGGGCGGGCTTCCTGAACCGGACCATGAGCATGCAGAGAGGGTGGCCCGATTTGCTCTGGATATGCTGGATGTCATTCAGGGATACAGGGAAAAAGAGGATCTTCCTCTGGAAATTCGCATCGGCATGGCTTCTGGCGATGCGGTGGCTGGCGTTATTGGCAAAAAGAAGTTTGTGTACGATCTGTGGGGCAAAAGCGTGAATACAGCTTCGCGGATGGAGTCCAGTGGTTTGCCTGGTAGAGTTCAGGTTACGGAATCTACATACTCACTTCTAAAAGGAAAATTTGAGTTTGAAGAAAGGGGATTTGTGGAACTGAAAGGCATGGGCCAGGTGGCCAGCTATCTACTCCTGGAAGAGGCGAGCACTCTGGATTCGACTCTGAAGGTCTGAAACAGATTCAGTTTCCCCTAACTTTGTTTTTCCATTGCCATCCGCGTAGCGGACTTTTCAGTCGCGATACATCGCTTCCAGGATTACTCGGCCCATTAATTCATAGCCGCTTCTATTCGGATGGATGGCGTCGTCATCTGGATAGAGTGGACCTCCACCTCCATTAATGTGCGCTTCAAACACGGAATCCAGGTCTATTAACCGGGACCCTGCCGGTAGATTATTTCTGAGCAACTGATTGTTGGCCAGAATACCGTTCTGTATGGGAAGATATCTGGTTCTGGGCACCAGGGTATGAAATACCGGTGCACTGCTGCGATTACCCAGGGCCTCCTGATAGCTATAAACATTGTCCAGGAAATCCTGGCCAGTGAAACGAGCCGCGTCGTTGGAGCCCAGCACTGTAATGATTCGGTCCGGTGGTTGAATGCCAGCAAACGCCTGGTCCATCCTCAAATACCAGTCCCGATAATCGTAGCCATCCACTCCGCGAACATAGATAGTAATGGGATCTGGACTCAATGTTTCCAGATAGAATCCATCCGAGCGTTCTGTAAGCGAATCGCCTATGATTAAATAGGTTCTGGATTCCGGAAGTAGAAAGGAATAATCACTTCCTGGCTGACTGCAGGCAGCGCAGACCGCACAGAGCAAGAACAGCACCCGGCGCAGAAGCGACCCGGTCCGGGAAAGGCTCAGGGAGTAAAGGGCCACACCTGGATTTGCCACCATCGGCCTTCATTCTCCTGATAGGGCAATGGGCTGGGTTCTGTCTTGAACGAAAGTAGAAGCTGCCGCATATCCTCCTGGGAAGATATGGAACGAATCCGATTGAAGTCTTCGTTACTCCAGGCCCTCCAGCCATTCTTAAAGGCCCGGTCGGTGCGCACTCCCAGGTGCATTGTAAAATGGGATTTCCTGGCTCCTGGTCCGGCCGGATCGGTGAGCATGATGTATCGGGCTTCTTTGTAGTAATTTCGGGCCCAGGTCATGATTTCTTTGAAATGCTCGTACGGGAAATTGTAACCCACCTGAATGCCAGCAAATGCCTGGTCAGAGTAAGGAATGTCAGCCGGTGGCAGAATGGTTACAGGAACCTTCATATCCTGCACCAGAATGCTACACCGATAGGCTGCTCTGTGATAGGTGAGATTTACCGAGGGCTCCGGATTCACGCCGTAGAGCTCTTCAATGAATGCCGGAGTGCTGCATCCACTCAGAAGGGCCAATAGTAGAATCAGCGGAATGGTTCTACCGGCTCTTTTGCGTATTTTCTCTGACAGCAGTCTCACTTAAGTCGATTTCCCAGCTCCAGTATACTCCGCAAGAAGGAAAAGGCTTTCCATTCAGGCCAAAATTGTTTTTTTCCACTGAGGGATGGACCTCTGATCCTCTGGATCTTCTATGGTCATCCCGGAGCCCCCGGGCTTTTAAAATTCCTTTGGAGAGGACTCGATGCTTACAAAAGACATTACACCAGAAATGTCCATGATGGAGATTATGGATATCTATCCTGGAGCCAAAAGAGCATTATTTCAAAAATTCCATATTGGTGGCTGTTCCAGTTGTGGATTCGCACCCAGCGATACCCTTGAAGAGGTGTTTATCAAGCATAACCGTCCAGACTCAGTGGGTGAAGCCATTGATTATATCTATGAAAGCGCACGAGTGGATGAAGAGATGCAGATAGATCCTGCAGAGCTAAAGCAGAAGCTGGATGCAGGCGAAACCTGGAGAATCATCGATGTGCGAGAGCCATTTGAAGCACAACTGGCAGAGCTTCCTGGCTCTGAAATGCTAACCCGCGAAATGGCCTACGAAATCCTGCACAAGTGGGAAAAAGATACAAACATTGCGTTTTATTGCCACGTAGGTCAGCGATCTCTGGAAGCAGCCAGCTACTTTAAAGGCCATGGCCTGCCCAATGTAAAGAGCCTTCGTGGCGGTATTGATCGCTGGGCCGAAGAAATCGACGATAGCATCCCTCGCTATTGATCCATTCAAAGAATCTCATTTAATTCGCTACTGAATTCTACCGGTCGGGTATTCTACACCCGGCCGGAGCGCTTAAGTGGCCGCCTGAGTGGTGGCCTTCTCGTCCGAATGAGGTAGCGTGAGATTCTGGTCCAGTGCAAGATCCATAGCGGCAAGCTCTCTGGCAGTATTCAGGGAGCGAAACGGGCCTTCCGGTCGCAACACCCAGCCATCGTTGAAATCCAGATACTTCTGCCATTCCAGTAGAAGCTCGGGCGAAATACGTCCAAGCAAAAAGGGTGCCGGATGATAGAGCTGGCCATCGGAGCCAATGACCAATTTCTCTGGCTGCCATGGGAATGTCAGCGATCCGCCAAAGATAAGAGCATTTTGCCTCTCATCTATCTTTCTGAAAACAATCGGCGTGCCGGAGCTGCGTGCAAAATTCATTTCTCGGCCGCAGGGTGATACATAGGGATATCCATCGTGCATCCCTGTATCGTTGGGCCTGAGCCTTTTGAAAAAGAAATCCAGAAAGTCTATGTCATCCTGTAGAGTGCCATCATGGTACAGTCGGCCTTTACCATCGATATCATAGAAATAGATTCTCTCAATTTTACGTGCAGGCATAGTTCTTCTGACCTCGGGAGCCCTACTCTTAAGATAAGCTTTACAACGTTACTGGCAATGTCAGAATCAACTGTAATCTGATTGCAGGTATTGTATTTCCTGAAGGGTAAGGGCCCTTTCCACAGCGAAAGTATTAATTTAAGATCCAGGGATTCTTAAGCTTTCAGTATTAGTTTCCTGGGGCGAATCAACGAAGGATTACACAGCGTAATATTGATGCAGACAACCGAAAATCCTTGAAAAAATTTGCTATAGATTTATAAAATACTTGCCCTGGGGTATAACGTACACTATACATGCGACAGAACGGCCATCTCGATTCAGGCGAATTTCTGATCAAGTTAGCTTGCAAATCGAAACTCGCTGCATGGCTTTTGTGCGAAGCTGTTCAGCGTTCCCAGGTCACAAATCATACTCGCGGTCCAAACGGCATCAGGTTGCCGCGTGCAACGGGGAGAAAAGAACAATGGCAAAGCTAAATCGTATTGAAGGGATAGATGACAAGGCGGCGCAAAAATTAAAGTCGGTTGGTATTACAACCATTGAAAAGCTTCTGGAACAGGCAAGCAAGCCTCAGGATCGCAAGCAGATCTCAAAAGAAGCCCGGGTCAGTGAAAAGCAACTGCTGAAGTGGGTGAATCATGCGGATCTGTTTCGCATTAAAGGTATTGCAGGTCTGAAAGCCGAGCTACTGGAAGCAACCGGTGTAGATACCATCAAAGAACTGGCCAAGCGCAAGCCAGAGAATCTGTACGAATCCCTTCTGGAAATGAACAAGAAAAAGCACTTCGTAGAGCGCGTACCCGGCATGGTACAGGTAAAACGATGGGTCACCACTGCCAAGCGCATGAAGCCCATGGTAAAATACTAGAGCTGCGCCGGACGGCCCCGTTTCAAAAAGTTTTCTGTTTTGGTGAACCGGGTGCCGCCGCTGCTGCGAATCCGGATTCTGTAGCTAAATACTCACTGGACCGGATGGATTGTCGCTCAAACCTGGCTTATGATCGACAATCAGACCGCTGTGATCCTGGGGCTGGTTCAGGGCCTTGCAGAGTTCATTCCCATCTCCAGTACAGCTCATCTGAGAATTATTCCTGCCTTTATGCAGCTCAAAGACCCGGGGGCCGCCTACTCGGCGGTACTGCAACTGGGAACTCTTCTTTCACTGATTGTCTATTTCCGTAAAGACCTGGGCGAATTTATAGTTGCGACCTATCGTTCCCTGTTTCCGGGGGAAGGCAAGCGACTGGATTTTGCGCAGTTTAGAGACTGGGACCTGGATGCCCGGATGCCCTATTACCTGATCATTGGCACCATTCCTGTATCTGTTTTCGGTCTGGTATTGAAAGATTTTATCGTAGGACCTTTTCGATCTCTTTATGTGATCTCAGGCAGTCTTATCGTTCTGGCGCTATTTCTCTGGTGGGCGGATCGAATTGGAAAGAAGGAACGGACCGTAAGCAGCATTACTATGCTGGATGCATTCTGGATTGGAATGGCTCAGGCTCTGGCCCTGGTTCCCGGCGCTTCCCGGTCCGGCACCACTCTGATGATGGGACTTTTTCTGGGCCTTACCCGCCAGGGTTCCATGAGGTTTTCCTTTTTGCTTTCTATTCCTGCCATTGGGCTTTCCGGGGTCTATGAGCTCATCAAGGACTTCGATGAGCTTCAGAGTCTGGGATTGGAAGGATTGCTCCTGGGAACCATTGTAGCCGGCCTTTCCGGATACATTGCTGTGGCCGGATTATTGCGGTATCTTCGGACTCATAGCACATTCATTTTTGTTGCCTACCGAATCCTGCTGGGTATTCTGATACTGGTGCTTCTGGGCGCGGGATGGATCATCGATAATCCAGCCTGATCCGGGACACAGGCCTGCTGCGGTAGAATTTCCTGCAGGTTCCCTGGATCTGGATTTTCGGTGATCATGGCAATTACAGGTATAAAGCCCGATTGCCATACCGCCGATAGGCAAAGCACGGGAGTGAATCAATGGCCCTAGCCAGAAAAAGCCAGTACGACGCCTACAAAGATACCGAGATCCAGACCGCAAACCAGGGTAAGCTGATTGTGATGCTCTATGATGGAGCCATCCGCTTTCTCCGGATTGCGCAGGACAATTTGAATCCTCGGACCTACGATGTTGCCAACACCAATATCATCAAGGCCCAGGATATTATCACCGAGCTTATGCTCTCTCTAAATATGGAGGGAGGAGAAGTTGCTCAAAACCTGTTCAATCTATATGCCTACATGAAAAAGAGGCTCCTGGAAGCGAACATGGCCAAAGACAGTGCCGTCATCGATGAGGTTATCAAGCTAATTGAACCTTTAAAGAGCGCCTGGGAAGAGGTGCTCAATCGAGAAGGCACCGGTGCTTCGGCTCCGCGTCCGACATCCGGACGACCGGAAGGCGCCGGACTGAATATCCAGGGTTGAGTCAGTACTCAAGATTTCTGCTAAAAAGGTACAGGGCGCTTCTATGGAAGGCCCATACCTTGATGCAGGATTCCTTGAAATCGGAAAATCCAGATCTTCAGGCGGATTTCCTGTTCGAGCATTACAGGGACCTGTTCGCTGAGCTGGAATCGGTGAGTACCCAGGTCCAGCAAACACTTCAAAAGGAATATCCTTCCTCCGTTACCATTTCTGATATAAGCGAGAAAACCTATCTAAGGCATAGCCTGGTTCTACTGGATGCAGTTGACAGAAATCTAATCCAGCTAAAAGATCGGGCCCTTGAGGATGTATTTCAGAATCATGTGGGTGATCATATTCGCGCATTTCTGAAAGAGAAGGATGGCTGAATGCCGGGCCGGCCCAAAAAGGCCGAACCAGAAGCACTCCTCCTCGTCCAAACAACAGAACCTGGTAGATCTACAAATCGGTAGCAATAGCTCTGGTTTTGCAGACTGCCAAAACGGATGGATTCTATGTTAACTAAGTTGCGATGGCTGGTAATGGTTGTGGGCCTGTTTGCCGCTCTGGGCTCAGTGCAGGCGAAGCGAGTGGCTGTGCTTTTTGGCAGTAACTACACAGGCAATTCTGCGGGTATTCCACCCCTGGAACTCTGTGAGAAAGATGCCGCCCTCATGGAAAAAACCCTGAAGTCCCATGGGCGCTTCGATGATGTCAAGGTGTACCTGGGTCGCATGGTTACGGCCAACAATGTTGAGAAGGCCATCGAAGAAGTGGCGGATGAAACCGATGAAGACGATACCGTAGTCTTCTATTTTTCCGGTCATGGAACCTACCAGAGGAATAAGGATGCTCCGGATGGCCTGGACAATGTTATTGTAATGTTCAACCGCCCGCATATTAGCGAGCTACAGCTAAACGAATGGTTGGAAGAGGTAGAATCTACAAAAACCGTATTTGTATTCGATTGTTGCCATGCCGGTGGCATCGGACGACAGAATAAGAAGCAGCGCGGTACCGGGGATGTGCCGGTAGGGGATGGCAGCTCCGGAATTGTACTTCAGAACCGAAATGCCTCTCGATACTTTGATAACAAAGTGGTAGTGGCCTCCAGCGATGCAAATGAGACTTCTATTGAAATCCGAGGAGGCATAAATCAAGGCATCTTTACCTACTATTTTGCCCAGTCTTTGAATCCGGCCAATGGAGACTTAAACAAAGACCGGACGGTTACCATATTCGAAGCTTTTGAATGGACCAGTAAGAGAGTTACCAGTAGCGCGAAGCAATACAATCATAAGCAGACTCCGCAATTGATTGGCGATGGGTCCGGAATCCAGATCGCAGGGGAATTCAAGCCCTCTCCTCCTGCACCGCAACCTGGACCAGAAGTGGTGGATCCTCAGCCAAACCCGAACCCTTCTCCGGTAGGTCCTCCTCCCAATCCTGTGGACCCGGTAGATCCTGTTGGACCCACCGAACCAGAAGTGGTGAATCATGGGGAACAGGGACAGATCGTTCTGGCTACTACCATTCTCAAAAGCAAATACGCCGTTTCCTCCATGAATCCAAACGATATCATCGGTGAAAACGATCCGCATAAAATCATTGGAGAAACCAGCCCATACAAGCGTAAGCCCGGGGAAGGCCAGAACCGTGAAAAGCGCAAGGATGAGGATCGTCTGGTGAAAGCCACCGTATCCGGCGAAGAATTCCCGGTAAAACTGCAGTGGGTGAACGAATATCAGCTTCGCCAGATCACGGGAGAGCAGATTCCTCTGGGTGTGTATTCCTTTCAGGGAGTGGTGAAGCGCAACCAGGTGGCAATTATTACCATCTCCCAGGTGCCGGCTGGCGTCCATGAGGTGGTCATCGAGGCCGATGGATATCCCGTGCTCAAGCGTCGAGTGGGAGTTGAGAAAAATCAGGTTTCCAAAGAGCTGGTTGTGGCCAGCATTACCGGTCGCGGCTCCATTGAAGGAAAGGTATTCTACAAGAATTTCGAGCAACCTATGGCCGGCCATGAGATCTGGATGCCTACGGTGACCGGGGTGAATCAGATCCATAAGTTCAAAACCCTGTCGGATGGTTCTTTCTGGTTTCTGAATCTTCCGGCCAGTGCAAACTATCAGCTCATGGTATCCTTTCTGGAGAACTCCCCCATTGAGAATAATCGCTTTGAGGTAAGACCCGGAGGCATAACCAAGCTTGACGTGGTACTGAACCGAAAAAGCGTTAGGGATAGATGAGGTTAATAATCTACGGGATTCTTCTTTATCTAGCCTATCGACTGATCAAATCCTGGCTCCTGAAAACAGGAGCCTCCAGGGCCCGGCCCAGCTTTTCCGCAGAGGAAAGCAGCCGGGGCTCTTTCTCCAGCCAGCGTGAAAAGGATGTTACCGAGCGGTCGAGAGTGCTGGACGACTGAACATCTTCAATCTTCGGCATTCCCCCGATTTAGTGCATTGTAGTTTCGGATCCGCTTCGGGGCCCGGCCGATTGCATCTTCGATTTTTTCCATGAATTCCAGCATCGGAACCGATAATTCTAATGGGATGAACTATAATCGTGCAAACTGGGCTATCTATATTATAGCCGTGCTCTCTCTTATTCTGGTACAATGTTCCGGACCTTCTGTGAAAGAACCGGAATTCTATGATCGCGCAGAAGAGATGATCCAGGAAGGTGCCGGCGAAGAGGTGGCCAGCCAGATTCTCGATAACACAGCTCAGATTCCAGACAGTCAGAAGGATCGAGCAATTGCTCTACTGGATTCGCTGGGAAATGAGTCAGGAAGAGATGCTTTGATGAAGCTTTATGGCTCGGAGGGTTTCACGGAAAAGGCGCAGAAGGAAGCCATCATTGCACGATTACTCAAAAGAAAGGATACTATCACCGCTGATTTTATTCGCAGTCGAGTAAAGCAGAGTCCGGATCTCTATAATTCTGTAGTGGCTCGCTACATGATCGAGCAGGGCGATAAAGCGTCCGCGGAATTCTTTCTGGAGATGGCAAAGAAGGATCGATCTATTCTCAATGGAGAAATGGCTCGTCTCTTCGCAGAGAACGGCCTGGTGGATTCCGTGCCACTCCTGAAATACATGGCCGAGAACAGCGTGGATCCTGCCGCTGCTTTCGATGCAATGTCCAGGATCAAAGAAGGGGGCGCTGCCGAATACCTCGTTCAATCGGCGGCAGATGCGAACCATCCTTCGAGATTGTTTGCCATTCGTTATCTGCCACAACTAAACGACAATGAGCTGGTAGTTCCGGTGCTTCGTTCCATAGTATTGAATTATCGAAATGAAAACACTGAGATCCTTCTACAGGCCATGGAGTCTCTTGGTGAAACCGAATATTCGGATGAAAGCTATAATGCACTGAAAAAGGTCTTTCTGAACATGGACAGCACCGAAGTCCAGGCAGCCGCTATAGTTGCTATGGCTCGAATGCGAGATATGGAACCCCAGGCCCTGCTCGAGGAATTGAAAGACGAAGCGTCAAAGGAAAATCAGAAGCGTCAGGAGAAGGAACCGGAAGTGGCCGTAGTCACCGAACCCAGAGTTCGACCGGAGCCCCGCCCGCAAAGGCCTGCTGTAACCAGGATTCGACCAGGGACATACGGTAAGCTTCCATACACTGAGGCTCAGTCCAAACGATACATGAGGCTGGTAAGCCAGGTAATGAGTGAAAACCTGGGTTCAGACTCGGCCCGCGGATTGATGGGCCAGATGCACAATGCATTTCGCTCTTATGCAGAATCAGAAACGGAATCTTCACAATTCTTTCGCAGATCTTATATGCGATATTTCGGCGTGGATGAGCAAAAGGCGTTGGAGCTCATGGGAAAAGGAATTAACGTTCCGGGTTCGCTGAACGCCATCTTAAAAAACGTAAAGAAGGAATACGGCAGCGAAAGCATGCAGGTATATGCTCTTTCCCGTTTCTTTGCTATTCCCAGATGGCAGGCCCAGGTATTGATTCAGGTATATTCGCAGGGAGATCTAGGACGGTAGGCCCGGGCTTATGAGCCGCAGTACCCGATCACAAGTAACTC
>JBHIXQ010000045.1:10488-10824 GCA_041984705.1 Leptonemataceae bacterium
GACTGCCAGACCGAAAATAAACAGAACCCGGCGCAAATTTTTCAGGGCAAACAGCTTTCTGATTGCTCTGTCGCTTTTGCTTCCAGCTCTACATTGCGGAAAGCCAGAGCCAGGAGACTTTGGCTGGGCAGCTCTCAATAAAGAGGGAATGGGTGAAATAGAAGAAATGCTTCTTCAGCCTCGGGACTATCGCATTCGCAGGGATCGATTATTCTTTTCCGAGTCCCAGACCATCTACTGGATCTATCGTATTGAATCCGGTTCCTTCGATAACAGCAAATTCCTGGCTGCACTCTATACCACCGGCGAAAGTCCTGAACCGGTGGAGATTGATCT